>JBBRYK010000005.1:0-72284 GCA_038237665.1 Gaiellales bacterium
CGCAACAGCCCCGCCGAGCGAGCACGCCGAAAGCTCGAAGCCGCCAAACGCCGCCAACGCCGAACCGCAACCACCAACCTCAAGCTCGCCGCCTGACCGATGAACACGTTTCGGGTGCAACGTTACGAAAGGCCGCACTAGAAGGTGGACATGACCACCTTCACCTGAACCACCGCTGGCGAGTGCGACAGCACCCCGCCGGAGTAGGGGCTTGAGGGATGGGCGATCGTGGATTCGAACCACGGGCCTCCGCCTTATCAGAGCGGCGCTCTAACCAACTGAGCTAATCGCCCCCGTGGGGCGGCCATGATAGCCGTCGCGTGCGCTAGGCGATCCGCCCGAGCCAGCTCGCCCTGCGGTGGTTACGGAAGCAGGCGCTCGAACGCTTCGGCGAGCTCCGCGAGCTCGTGCTCGTCCCGGTACGGGATCTCAAGCTTGCCGGCCGTCACCTTGGCGCCGAAGCCCGTCGCCTTCTCGGCGGCATCCCGAGCGCGCGCGGCAAGCGCCGGGTCGACCGGAGCCCGGCGCCTCGGCTTCGTCCGAGCGCCCGACCATCGCGCCGCGCGCTCCGCAGCGCGGACGGACAGGCCACGTCGGACGATGTCGCGGGCGAGCCGGCGGCGTTCCTCGTGATCGGGAACGGCGAGCACGGCGCGGGCGTGACCCTCGGTCAGCTCGCCGCGCTCGAGCATCCCGAGCACGTCGGCGGGCAGGTCGAGAAGCCGCAGGCGGTTGGAGACGGACGGTTTCGACCGTCCCACGCGTTCGGCGATCTCACCGAGCGAAAGCTCGAACTCGTCGATCAGCACCGCGTACGCACGGGACTCCTCGACCGGGGAGAGCTGTTCGCGGGCGACGTTCTCGACCAGGCCGAAGAGCAGCGAGTCGCGGTCGCCGGCCTCGCGGATCACGGCCGGCACAGTGGTGAGACCGGCCTCGCGGGCCGCCCGCCAGCGGCGCTCGCCGGCGATCAGCTCGTAGCCGCCCTGCTGCCGGCTCCGGACCAGCACCGGCTGGAGCATGCCCTGGGCACGTAGCGACTCGGCGAGGCCGCTGGTCGACTCCGAGTCGAAGCGCCGCCGGGGCTGCCGCGGGCTGGCGTGGATCGCGTCGACGGGAAGCTGGGCGAGCTGAGCCTCCGACGCGCCGCCGATCAGGACCTCGAGCCCGCGGCCAAGGCCTCTCCGCGCGGGGGTGCTCATGCGGCCACCTTGCTCCGCTCGCGGTCGACGAGCTCCATCGCCACCTTCCAGTAGGCAGCCGCTCCGGCCGATCGGCGGTCGTAGGCGATCACGGGGAGGCCGTGGCTCGGCGCTTCCGCGATCCGTACCGAGCGCGGCACGGCCGTCTCGAAGACGAGGCGGCCGAAGTGCCGGCGGAGCTCGGCGGCGACGTCGGCAGACAGCCGGGTCCGCCCGTCGACCATGGTCAGGAGCACTCCGGCCAGCGTCAGCCGCGGGTTGAGCCGGGCCCGCACGAGCTCCACGGAGTGCAGCAGCTGGGAAACCCCCTCGAGCGCGTAGTACTCCGCCTGCACTGGGACGAGCACCCGGTCGGCCGCGGCGAGCGCATTCACGGTCAGGGGCCCGAGCGACGGCGGACAGTCCACGAAAACGAAGGCGTAGTCCTCGCCTGCGCGCGCGAGAGCCTCGGCCAGAAAGCGCTCGCCCTCGCCGTGCCGTGCAAGCTCGACGGCCGCCCCGGCCAGCTCGGGTTTGGCCGGGACGAGATCGAGGTTCTGGAACCGGGTCCGCCGCACGAGCTCCTTCAACGGCGCGCCGTCGAGCAGGTCGTAGCTCGAGGTTCCGTTGGCACGCTCGCCCAACCCCGAGGTGGCGTTCGCCTGCGGGTCGAGATCGATCACGAGTGCGGGCTCGCCGGCCTCGGCGAGGCAGGCGGCGAGGTTCACGGCAGTCGTCGTCTTGCCGACGCCGCCCTTCTGGTTCGCAATCGCGTAGACGCGGCCGGGCACGCTCGGACGCTAGCTACGCGAGCGGACGTTTCCGTGCCATGCCGGGCCGGCGCGGGAAGCCCGGGGGAGTGGGGCCGAGCTTGCGGAGGACGAGCAGCCCCGGCGGGCTCTCCTGCAGAGTGGCGGCCAGCTGCTCGGCTACCCGAGCAACCCGTTCGGGCTCCGCCGTCGGGCCGACAAAGAGCACCACACCTCCACCCGCCCGCACCAGCGGGAGGCACCACTCGGCCGCAATCGGCGGCGGGGCCAGCGCCTTCGCGAGAGCCACCCCGAAGCGGTCGACCTCTTGCTCCTCGGCCCGGCCGCAGACGACCCGCACGTTCGGAAACGCGGCCGCTGCCTCCTCGAGGAACGCGCATTTCCGCCGGCTGGCCTCGAGCAGCACGACCTCTCGGTCGGGCAAGGCCGCCGCCAGGGGGATCCCCGGCGCTCCGCCGCCGGAGCCGACGTCGACGACCGGCCCCTCGAACAGGCGAACGGCGTCGAGCGCCCGCAGGCTGTCCTCGAGCAGTACGCGCCGCGCCTCGGCAGGGTCCTCGATCGCGGTCAGACCGGGCGTCGCGAGAACGCCGGCCAACCAGTCATTCAGGCGTGGGTCCGCCGCCGAGCTCAATGACCACGTGCCGGTTCGGCTCGGTCCCGTCGCTGCGGGTCTCGACGCCGGGGAACTCCTTTAGCCGCTCGTGCACGAGCTTGCGCTCGACCGCCGTCATCGGCTCGAGCCGGACGGGCTCGCGATCGGCGACCACCCGCTCGGCGCTGCGCACGGCCAGCGCGTCGATAGTCAGACGGCGGCGGTCCCGGTAACCGGCGGCGTCGACGACGATCGCCTTCCGATCTTCGACGCCGCGGAAGACCGTCGCGTTGGCGAGGTACTGCACGGCGTCGATCATCTGGCCATGCTTGCCGATCAGGAGACCCAGGTCGGGGCCGGTGCACTGGGCCGTGATCGTCTCCTCCTCTTCGACGATCTCGATCCGGCAGCGGGCGCCGATCTCGGAGGAGATCCGCTCGAGCAAGTCGCGGAGGCGAGCAGCCGCCTCGCTTTCGTCCACAGGCCGCTCCATCGCGGCCGCGACGGCGGTGGAGTCGACGGCCGCAATGACACGCGCGGGCGAAAACCCGACCCCGAGCAACCCCCGTTCGCCCTCCGACAGCACCTGGAAGCGGACGGCGGACTTGTCGATGCCGGGTTGGAGCTTCTCGAGCTCTCGGAGCGCGACCCACTTGGCCTCGCCGACCGTCTCACCGGTCGCCTCGACCTGTAGCTCGCCTGCCGGCTCGGTCATCTCCGCGCCTGCTTCTTCTTGCGCTTGACCTTGCGCGGAGCCCCCTGGCGGGCCGGTGCGGCCGGCTTCGGCTGCCCGGGCACCGTCTTCGCTCCGTCACCGTCAGCCTCGCCGCCCTTCGGCGGAGTGCGCGAAGAACGTTTCGGTGGCGGTGGCGCTTTCGGCACCAGTCGCCGCGTGACCAGTCCCTGGCCGACCGTCCAGAGGTTCGTCGTCACCCAGTAGAGGACAAGCCCCGTCTTGAAGTTGACGATCACGAAGACGAAAACCAGCGGCATCAGGAGCAGGATCGTCCGCTGCGTGCGGTCCATCGTGGTCGACATGAAATACGTCGAGGCGAGCTGGCTGGCGACGTAGATGACGAGCAGGAGCGGCCCCCAGCCGTGGCTCGCCTTCTCGGTGATCTTGACCAGGTGCAGCCACGTGAAGTTGTCGCCGAAGATCGGGCTGCCCGGCCTCGCGGCCTCCTTCGCGAAGGTGTTCAGCGCGAAATAGAGCGCGAAGAAGACCGGGATCTGCGCCAGCATCGGCAGGCACGAAGCGGCGGGATTGATGCTGTTCTCGCGGTAGAACTTCATCAGCTCCTGCTGCTGCTTTTGCTTGTCCTGCTTGTACTTGCGCTGGATCTCCTTCATCTCCGGCGCGTGGCGCTGGAGGTTCTGCATCGAGTGGATCTGGCGGACCGTGAGCGGGACGAGCAGCATCCGCACGATGACCGTCAGGGCCACGATCGACCATGCCCAGGGGAGGCCGATCGTCCCGTGGAGCCAGTCGAGCACGGTGCGCATGGCGTGCTCGAGCGGCGTGATCGGGCTACCGAGGATCATGCGTAGTCCACCCCGCCCTTGCTCCAGGGGTTACAGCGAAGCAGCCGCCAGGCGGCCTTCAACGACCCCCGGACCGGCCCGTACTTGTGCAAGGCGTCGCTCGCGTACCGCGAGCAGCTCGGGTGGTACTTGCAGGTCGGCGCCCCGGCGATGCCATGGGCCGGAAAAACGCCGCGCAGGGCGAGGCTCAAGTACCTCACGCGGCCGCTTTCCCGAGCACCTCGTCCACCCGTTCGGTCAGCCATTCGAAACCGCGCGCGTCGGCGGCCTCCGGCAGCCCCGGCCGGACGACGAGGACGTAGTCGTTCGACGTCGCGGGCAGGCGGGCACGCCAGGCCTCCCGGAGCTGACGCTTCATCCGGTTGCGAACGACCGAGCCGCCGGTCGAGCGCGGCACCGCGATGCCGAGCCGGGGAGGCGAGTCGTCTTCCTCCTCGCGCGCGAACCAGTACAGAACGAGGTAGCGCGTGGAGACGGAGCGACCTCGCCGGTACACCGCGTCGAAGTCCCGGGAGCGGGACAGACGGTGACGGCGCTGCACGTTCGAACTACGCGGACAGCCGCTTGCGTCCCCGCGCGCGACGGCGCTTGAGGATCGCGCGGCCGGCCTTGGTGGCCATGCGCGCGCGGAACCCGTGCTTGCGCTTCCGGCGGCGTACGTTCGGCTGGTAAGTCCGCTTCACGAAGAGGAAAGTCGAAGAAAAGGACCGCCGAGCGGCGATCGGAAAACAAGTATAGAGAAGGTCCCCCGGCGTCGGTTGTCCACAGGACGTTCGGCGACTCTCGCCTTCCATGATCTGGCCTGGCGTGCGCCCGGAGAGCAAAGGCCGTTTACCCGGCAGGCACTTTTCCACAGGTGTGGAAACCCGTGTGGACGCTCCAAAACATCGCTATTTCCAGGGTTTTTCTTCGCGGTCACCCCATTGAGTGTGCCTGTGGACGCTGCTATGCTCGCCCCTCGCTCGACCCAAGACGAGGAGTCTGCCCCACCGCGTGTCACGCCCAGCTGAGCTGACTGCAGAGAGCCTTTGGATGGAGGTCGCTGAACGGCTCCAGGGCGCGTTGAACGAGGCGACGTACAAGACCTGGTTCGGCGAGACGCTCGGGGTCGAGCTGAGCGACGGGCGCTTCGTTCTCGGCGTCCCGAACGAGTTCACGCGCGAGTGGATCGAGGGTCACTTCCTCGGCCTGATTCGCGCGGCCGTTCGCGATGCCACGGGCCATGAGCGCCGTGTCGAGCTCGCCGTCAGCGAGCAGGAGCTGCCTGTGGCGGCGGTGATCGCGCAGGTGCAGCTGGGTGGCCGCGAGCGGTCGGTCAACGGCGCAGGCCTGAACCCGAAATACGTCTTCGACAGCTTCGTCATCGGCTCGTCCAACCGCTTCGCGCATGCCGCTGCGCTCGCGGTCGCAGAGGCGCCGGCGCAGGCCTACAACCCGCTCTTCATCTACGGCGGCACGGGCCTCGGCAAGACGCACCTGCTGCAGGCGATCTGCCAGTACGTCGGCCAGCACAGCAACGGGCTCTCGACGCGGTACGTCACGAGCGAGACGTTCATGAACGACTTCATCAACTCGCTGCGCGACAAACGGATCGAGGGCTTCAAGCAGCGCTACCGCACCTACGACGTGCTCCTCGTCGACGACATCCAGTTCTTCGAGCACAAGGAGCGGATCCAGGAGGAATTCTTCCACACGTTCAACTCGCTCTACGAGGCGGGCCGGCAGATCGTGATCTCCTCCGACCGGCCGCCGCGGGAGATCGCGACGCTCGAGGCCCGGCTTCGCTCCCGTTTCGAGTGGGGGCTGATCACTGACATCCAGCCGCCCGACCTCGAGACCCGGATCGCGATCCTGCGCAAGAAGGTGAAGATCGACCAGATCCACGTTCCGGAAGAGCAGGTGCTCACCTTCATCGCCAGCCGTGTCTCGACGAACATCCGCGAGCTCGAGGGTGCGCTGACGCGAGTCGTGGCGTTCTCCTCGCTAACCGGGCGGCCGATGACCGAGGAGCTCGCACAGGACGTGCTCAAGGACGTCTTCCCTGCCGGCGAGGCTCCACAGGTCTCGATCGAGCGGATCCAAGAGACCGTCTCCGAGCGCTTCAGTCTTTCCATCGCGGAGCTGATCAGCGACAAGCGCTCCCAGAACATCGTCTACCCACGGCAGGTTGCGATGTACCTCTCGCGCGAGTTGACGGACTCGTCATTGCCCAAGATCGGCCGGGAGTTCGGCGGCCGCGACCACACCACGGTCATTCACGCGACCTCCAAGATCAACCGCCTGATCCAGAAGGACCAGTCTGTGTACAACCTTGTCCAAGAGCTGACCGCGCGCATCAAGCAGGCGCGATGATTCTGGGGATTCGCCGCTTGGCCCGCCAAACCGTGTGCAAGAGCGCCTTCTCTCCCCAGGACCCGTCCCCAGCGTTGGAGCGGTATCCATCAGGGACCTGGCCCGTCGTCCCCGTCGTCCACACTCCCTATGACTATTACGAGAGGATTATCTAAAGAATGACAACCACAGAAGCCATGGTTGGATCGGGGATGAAGGTCAGATGCACCAAGGACGAGCTCGTGGCCGGGCTCGGGATCGTCGCGCGCGGAGTGTCGACACGGACGGCGGTGCAAATCCTGTCCGGGATCAAGCTCGCGGCCGAGGGCGATGCGCTCGCCCTCGCTGCGACCGATATGGAGCTCTCGCTTCGAACGACGGCCGAGGCGCAGGTCGGAGGTGCCGGTGCGGTTGTCGTTCCCGGGCGGCTGCTGGCCGAGCTGGCGCGACTTCTTCCCGAAGGCGAGGTCGAGCTCAGCGCCGCTACAGACGGCGTTCTCCGCATCACTTCGGGGACGGCGAGCTACACGCTCCACACGTATGCAGCAGAGGACTTCCCCAAGCTGCCGGAGGTCGACGCCTCCGCGCTCTTCACCGTCGATCGCGAGGCGTTCCTCGACACCGCTGCGCGGGTGAGCAAGGCTGCTTCGCGGGACGAGTCGCGGCCTGTTTTGACCGGAATCCTGGTTCGTTTCGAAGCCGGCAAGCTCGTGATGGCCGCGACCGATTCGTATCGGCTGGCCGTGAAGGAGACGCCGGTCGAGGCGGGGGTGGCTGAGTTGGAGGCGCTGATTCCAGCCCGCGCCCTGGCCGAGGTGCAGCGCCTTGCCACCTCGGGCGACCAACTCGAGCTCGGCGTGCTCGAGAACCAGGTTGTGTTCGAGCTCAGCGGCGCGACCCTGACGACGCGCCGCATCGACGGTCAGTTCCCGAACTACAAGGCGCTGCTGCCCGAGGCCTTCGAAAACGAAGTCACGCTTCCCCGAGACGAGCTCCTCGACGTCGTACGCAGGACGGCCGTGCTGGCGCAGCGCAATGCACCGCTGCGGCTGCGCTTTGCCGAGGGCGAGCTGACGATCACCGCGCGAACGCCCGACGTCGGAGAGGCCCAGGAGTCGCTTCCGGCTCCGTACACCGGCGAGGCGCTGGAGATCGGCTTCAACGCCGAGTTCCTTCGCGACGGGATCGAGTCGATCGAAGGCGATGAGCTTCGGCTGAAGCTGATCAGCTCGCTGCGGCCGGCGGTGCTCCAGGGCACCGACCCCGACTTCACGTACCTGATCATGCCGATTCGCCTAGCGGGCTGATCGTCGCCTCGTTAACGCTCCGGAACTACCGATCCTACGAGGCGCTGGAGCTGGCGCTCGCGCCAGGTCTCGTGCTCGTCGTCGGCGCGAACGGCGCCGGCAAGACCAATCTCCTCGAGTCGCTCCACCTCGGCACGCAGGGCTTCTCGCCGCGCACCCGCTCCGACGCTCAGCTGGTGCGCTTCGGTGCCGACGCCGCGCGAGTGATCCTGCGCGGTACCCGCGCCGACTCGCCGGTGGAGAGCGAGGTGACGCTCACGCCGGCGGCCGGCAAGCGCGCAGCTCTGAACGGCGCGCGCCTCCGTGCCGCAGAGCAGCTGCGGGCCGAGCTCCAGACGCTCGTCTTCACGCCCGACCGGCTGACCGTCATCAAAGGTGCTCCGGCCGTGCGCAGGGCCTACTTCGATCGGGCGCTGGGCCGGCTCAGCCCGGCCCGCGCGGGGCTTCCGGCGGAGTACGCGGCCGCCGTCGGGCAGCGAAACGTGGCTCTGAGGCGTATCGCGCAGGGTTTTTCCTCCGCTGAGGCTGTCGCTCCGTGGACGGAACAGGTAGCCGCCCTCGCACTCGCGCTGACCGAAGCACGGCGGGAGACGGTCACAGCCCTGGACGAACCGTTCGGAGCGCTCGCGGTCGAGCTCGGGCTCGAGGGTGCACGGCTCCGCTACAACGCCCAGGCGCCGACCGCGGCCGACCTGGAGGCACGTCTGGACCGCGATCTCGAGCGCGGCACGACGGGGCTCGGACCGCATCTGGAGGACGTGGCCGTCGTCGCGGGCGACCGCGACCTGCGGAGCTTTGGCTCCCAGGGCGAGCAGCGCGTTTCGGTGCTCGCGCTGCTCCTCGCCGAGGCACGCTTGATCGAGGCACGCAACGGTGTGCCCCCGCTGCTCCTGCTCGACGACGTGCTCTCGGAGCTGGACGGCCGCCGGCGTTCGGCGCTGAGGCGCCTGCTGCCGGAGGCCGGGCAGACGTTTGTGACGGCGACCGACGCGGTTTCGCTCCTGGAGCGACCCGACCAGCTCGTCCAGGTCGCTCCCGGGAAGGCCGAGTAGTGGAGCGGATCGACGGCGACGTCCGGCGCGAGCTCGGCCGGTTCGGCCCGGCCGGCTCGATCGGACGCCTCGTCGAGGTGTGGGCAGAGGCGACGGGCGAGTCGATCGCCAAGAACGCGTGGCCCGCGCGAGTCGCGAGAGACGGGACGCTGCACGTCCACGCCAGCTCGGCTGCCTGGGCCTTCGAGCTCACGCAGCTCGCTCCGACGATTCTCGAGCGGCTGACCGAGGCGGCCCCCGAAGCGGCCCCGAAGTCGCTGCGCTTCGTGCCGGGGCCCCTCCCCGAGGCGGCCGCAGACCAGTTTGCCGCGGAACGGCGGAAGCCGCCGGAGCCTTCTGCGGAGGTTCGCGCAGAGGCGGCGCGCCTCGCGGGAGAAATCGTCGACGAGGACCTACGGAAAATCGTCGAAAAAGCGGCCGCCGCGAGCCTGGCGAGAGCCGCCGACGACCGGACTTTCTGATAGAATTACCGGCGCCCCTAAAGCGCCCAATTGCAGGGGTTTTCCCTTTATGGCAGAAGCAGCCTACACCGCACAGGACATCACGGTCCTCGAAGGCCTCGAGCCGGTCCGGAAACGGCCCGGTATGTACATCGGCTCGACCGGTCCCCGGGGTCTTCATCACCTCGTCTTCGAGGTGGTCGACAACGCCGTCGACGAGGCGCTTGCGGGGCGCAACGACTACGCCGAGATCACGATCCACCCGGACAACTCGATCACGGTCGTCGACCGCGGCGCCGGGATTCCGGTCGACCTCATGGCCGACCAGGGGCTGCCCGCCCTGACGGTCGTCCTGACGAAGCTCCACGCGGGCGGCAAGTTCGGCGGGGAGGGCTACAAGGTGTCGGGCGGACTGCACGGAGTCGGCGTCTCGGTCGTCAACGCGCTCTCCGAATGGCTGACCGCGGAGGTGCACCGCGACGGCAGGATCTATCGCCAGGAATTCGCGCGCGGTGAGCCGACCGGGCCGATGGAGACGCTTGGCCCGGCGACGGTCACCGGGACGACGATCTCCTTCATGCCGGACGCGACGATCTTCGAGGAGCTCGAGTGGGACGAGAGCATCCTCCAGCAGCGGCTGCGCGAGACGGCGTTCCTGACCAGCGGCCTCCGCATCGTGCTGATCGACGAGCGCGCCGGCGGTGAGCGGGTCGAGTTCTACTACGAGGGCGGGATTCGCGACTTCGTGGCGCACGTGAACAGCGCGAAGGAGCCGATCCACAAGCAGATCATCTTCCTCGAAGGCAGCGCCGAGGACGGCTCGGTCGAGGTGGCGATGCAGTGGAACGGCTCCTACCAGGAGTCGGTCTTCACCTTCGCCAACAACATCAACACCCACGAGGGCGGCGCACACCTGTCGGGGTTCCGGGCCGCCCTCACGCGGACGATCAACGGCTATGCGCGCGCCAAGGGCCTGCTAAAGGAGAAGGAGGACAACCTCGAGGGCGAGGACGCCCGCGAGGGCCTCGCAGCCGTGATCTCGGTCAAGCTGCGCGAGCCGCAGTTCGAAGGCCAGACGAAGACGAAGCTCGGCAATCCGTGGGTGGAGGGCCTCGTCATGCAGACGATGAACGCCCGCCTCTCGGAGTTCCTCGAGGAGAACCCGGCCGAGGCTCGCCAGATCATCAGCAAGGCGACCTCGGCAGCGCATGCGCGGCAGGCGGCCCGCAAGGCGCGAGAGCTCACCCGGCGCAAGAGCGCGCTCGAGAGCGGCTCGCTTCCGGGCAAGCTGGCCGACTGCCAGATCTCCGATCCCGAAGCCGCAGAGCTCTTCCTCGTCGAGGGGAACTCGGCCGGCGGCTCCGCGGTCGACGGCCGCGACCGCACGTTCCAGGCCATCTTGCCGCTGCGCGGAAAGGTGATCAACTCCGAGAAGAACCGGATCAACAAGGTGCTCTCGAACGTCGAGATCCAGGCGATGATCACCGCCATCGGCACCGGAATCGGCGAGGAATTCGACCTCGAGAAGCTGCGCTACCACCGCGTGATCGTGATGACCGACGCCGACGTCGACGGCGCGCACATCCGTACCCTGATCCTCACCTTCCTCTACCGGCACATGCCGGAGCTCGTCGATCGCGGCCATGTCTACATCGCCGTCCCGCCGCTGTACCGGGTCAAGATCGGAAACCAGGAGCTGTACGTCGAGAAGGAATCGCAGTTCGAGGAGCTGCTGGTGCGCGAGCGGATCAAGGAGTTCGACCTCGAGCACCGGGCCGGCAACGGAACCAAGCTGACCGAGAACCGCTGGGGCAGGTTCTCGCGCGCGCTGCACGAGTTCGACGGCTGGGCTTCGCGCCTGCGCGCGGACTTCGGCGCTGGGCCGGCGAACTTCGTCATCGACCACCGCCTCGTCGAGACCGAGGCCGAATCGACTTCCGACCTCGAGACCGCTCTGGCCGCCCTCGAGCCAAACGGCTACGAGCTGACGGTGATCGAGCGGCGCGAGGACGGCGTGCACGTGAAGGTGGTGGAGCGCGAAACGAGCTCCGCGTCCAACGTGATCGTCCCGGCCGAGCTCCTCGCATCGCCCGTGTACGCGAACCTTCGCCGCAGCTACCAGCGGCTGGTCGAGATCGTCGGCGCGCCGCCGTTCTCCGTCGTCTTCGGGAAGAAGTCACGGCACGCGGAGACGTTCGACCAGCTCCGCGTCCAGTCGCTCGAGCTCGCCAAGGAAGGCATCCAGGTCAGCCGCTTCAAGGGCCTCGGCGAGATGGACGCGTCCGAACTCGCCGAGACGACGATGGATCCGGCGAAACGCATGCTGGTTCGCGTCGACGTGGAGGACGCCGCCGCCGCCGACCACATGTTCTCCGTGCTGATGGGCGACCAGGTCGAGCCGCGGCGCGAGTTCATCGAGCAGAACGCCAAGGACGTGAAGTTCCTCGATGTGTAGACCGGCCTACGGACTGAACGGGAGAGCCGGTGAATAGCGGCGGCATTCCGCCTCTGGGCGCAGGCCGGATCGAGTCCCGCGAGCTCGAGCAGGAGATGCGCTCGAGCTTCCTCGACTACGCGATGAGCGTGATCGTGTCGCGCGCGCTCCCCGACGTGCGCGACGGGCTGAAGCCGGTGCACCGCCGGATCCTCTTCACGATGCACGAGCTGGGTCTCCAGGCGGGCCGCCCGCGGGTCAAGTGCGCCCGCGTCGTCGGCGAGGTCATGGGCAACTACCACCCGCACGGGGACACGGCGATCTACGACACCCTCGTCCGCCTCGCCCAGCCGTTCTCGATGCGCTACCCGCTGATCGACGGCCAGGGCAACTTCGGGAACATCGACGGCTATCCAGCAGCCGCCATGAGGTACACCGAAGCCCGGCTCTCGAAGATCGCGATGGAGCTGCTCCGCGACATCGACGCCGACACCGTCGACTTCGTCCCCAACTACGACGAGACCAAGCGCCAGCCCTCCGTCCTCCCGGCGCGGTTCCCGAACCTGCTCGTCAACGGCTCTTCCGGCATCGCCGTCGGGATGGCGACCAACATCCCGCCGCACAACCTAGGCGAGGTGATCGCCGCGCTCGTGGCGATGATCGACGAGCCGACGATCGACGTCGACCGCCTGACCAAGCAGATCAAGGGGCCCGACTTCCCGACCGGCGCGATCATCACCGGCCGGGAGGGGATCCGCGAGGCCTACCGGTCGGGCCGCGGCCGGATCGTCATGCGCGCGCGCACCCACATCGAGGAACTGCGCGGCGGCCGCACCGCGATCATCGTCAGCGAGCTGCCCTACGGCGTGAAGAAGGGCGGCGACGAGGGCGTGATCAAGAAGATCGCCGACCTCGTCAACGACAAGGTGATCCCCGAGATCCATGACGTCAAGGATCTCTCCGACAAGTCCGGCATGCGGATCCAGATCGAGCTGAAGCGCGAGGCCATCCCGCAGGTCATCCAGAACAAGCTCTTCAAGCACACCGCGCTCCAGCAGACGTTCGGGTACAACGCGGTCGCGCTGGTCGACGGCGTGCCGCGGACGCTCGCGCTCCGCGACATGCTGCAGCACTACCTCGACTTCCAGCGCGAGGTGATCATCCGCCGGTCGAAGTTCCAGCTGCGCAAGGCCGAGGCCCGCGCACACATCCTCACCGGCTACCTGATCGCGCTCGACAACCTCGACGAGATCATCGCTCTGATCCGGGGTGCAGCCGACACCGACGAGGCGCGCACCGGCCTGATGGAGCGCTTCGAGCTGACCGACATCCAGGCCCAGGCGATCCTCGACCTCCGGCTACGGGCGCTGACGGCGCTCGAGCGCAAGCGCGTCGAGGACGAGTTCGCCGACCTCCAGGAGCAGATCGCGGAGCTCCGCGCGATTCTCGGCGACCCGGCTCGCATCGACGGCTTGATCCGCGAGGAGCTGACCGAGATCAAGACGATCTACGGGAGGAACGACGATCGCCGCACGGAGATCGTCGCCGCCGAGGGCGAGCTCGAGCTGGAGGACCTGATCGCGGAGGAGGACATGGTGATCGCGATCACGCGCTCCGGCTACATCAAGCGGCTGCCGGTCACGACGTACCGCGAGCAGCGGCGCGGCGGCATCGGCGTCATGGGCATGGACCTGAAGGACGAGGACTACATCGAGCACCTCTTCGTGGCCTCGACCCACGACTACATCCTCTTCTTCACCTCCGTCGGTAAGGTCTACCGGCTGAAGGTGCACGAGCTTCCGCTCGGATCGCGCCAGTCCAAGGGGCGCGCGATCGTCAACCTGCTTCCGTTCCGTCAGGAAGAGCAGGTGCGGGCCGTGATCGCGACACGCGATTTCAAGGACGCCGAGCATCTTGTGATGGCGACCAAGAAGGGGATCGTCAAGAAGACTAGGTTCTCCGAGTACAACACGCCGCTCAAGGCCGACGGGATCATCGCGATCAACCTGCGCGAGGACGACGAGTTGATCGGCGTCATCCATTCCTCCGGCGACGACGACATCTTCATGGTCTCCCGCAAGGGGCAGGCGATTCGCTTCCACGAGGGTGAGGCGCGACCGATGGGGCGCGCGACCGGCGGCGTTCGCGGGATGAACCTCCGCAAGGGCGACGAGGTGATCGAGGTCAACGTGGCGACGAACGACGCCGACCTCCTGGTCGTGACGGAGAACGGCTACGGCAAGCGGACGCGGATCGCCGACTACCCCCGCAAGGGTCGCGGCGGGCTCGGGGTCAAGACCGTGCAGCTGACGGAGGCTAAGGGGCAGCTCGCCGGCGCGCGCGTCGTCCTCGAGGGCCACCACGTGATGCTGATCTCCACCGGCGGCACGGTCATCAGGATGGCTGCGGAGGACATCAAGCGCTCGGGCCGCGCCACCCAGGGCGTGATCGTCATGCGCTTGCGCGGCGACGAGCGTGTCTCCAGCCTCGCTCCCGTGATCGAGTCCGAGGAGGCAGAGCAGGTTCCGGGGGACGAGGAACTCGACGCGGTTGCCGGGCAGGCCCAGACCGGCGAGGAGACCGCGCCCGTCAACGAGCCAACCGAGGATCAGGGCTAGAACAGGCTTCAGCACGCGCTTCCAAAAAGCGAGCAATGGCGCTATACCTAGAAAGCGAGAAAACCTGGGGCGCGTGGAGGAAGAGCATGGCGGCGTACATGAAGGAGCTGGACATCCTCGAACCGATCGACTTCACCCACCACCTGGACAAGGTGGAGCTCTACCTGGGCCAGGTGTGTCAGATCGCGGGCATTTCGAAGATGCAGCTCGACTACTGGACGAACAAGGCTCAGATCCCGACCAAGGGCCGGAAGCAGCGGATCTACGACATCGACGCCCTCGAGACCGTCATGCTGATCAAGCAGGCCAAGGACAAGGGTCTGAACCTTCAGGCCGCGATCGACGCTGCCCGCCGCTTCAGGGTCGCCCGGGCCGCCGAGGCGATCCAGCTTCCCGTCGACAGCGCGCCCGTATCCGTACCCGTACCCACGCCGGCGTAGCCGCGCTTACCCCGCTCTTTCCGGTAACGACGTTAGCGTCCCGATGACAATGCTGGCCGAGAGCCCAGAGCTTCGCCGCGCCCGGGAGGAGGGCCTGCGGGTCGCCTACTTTTCCAGCGAGTTCGGCCTCGACGAACGGCTGCCCATCTACGCAGGCGGGCTCGGAGTCCTGGCCGGCGACCACCTCAAGTCAGCCGCCGACCTCGGACTGCCGCTCGTGGGCGTCGGGCTCTTCTACCGGCACGGGTACTTCCGCCAACGGCTGGACGAGAACGGGTGGCAGCAGGAGGACTACCCGCTGAACGATCCGCATGCTCTCGGGCTGACGGCGACCGGCTGCGAGATCTCGGTCGACCTGGCCGGTGAGGACGTGCGGGCCCGGGTCTGGCGCTACGGCGTCGGCGCAGTGCCTCTGTACCTGCTCGACACCGATGTCCCGTCGAACTCGCCCGCGGGCCGGGCGGTCACCGGCACGCTCTACGGCGGCGACCGGGAGCAGCGGTTCCGCCAGGAGCTCGTGCTCGGGATCGGCGGGGCGCGGGCGCTTGCGGCGCTGGGCCTCCAGCCGACCGTGTACCACATGAACGAGGGGCATGCCGCGTTCCTCACGCTGGAGCGGATGCGGCGGATCGTTGAGGAGGGCGCCTCCTTCGCGGAAGCGCTCGAGCGCGTGCGCTCCTCGACCGTGTTCACGACGCACACTCCTGTGGCCGCGGGGCACGACGCCTTCGAGCAGGACCTGGCCGAGCGCTATCTGCACTCCTATGCCGCGGCCCTCGGCCTTTCCTGGGCCGAGCTCGCCGAGCTCGGCCGGGACGAGCACGACGACGCGCTGTTCGGCATGACGCCGCTGGCTCTCCGCACGGCGGCCCAGGCCAACGCCGTCTCACTGATGCACGGCCGCGTGAGTCGCCGCATGTGGCGCTCCCTCTGGCCGGAGCGCGACGAGGACGACGTCCCGATCACGCACGTCACGAACGGCGTCCATCCCGGAACGTGGCTCTCCGCCGAAATCGAGCCGCTGGTCCAGGACGGCTGGGGGGCGGCTCGAGGGGCCGATTCCGAAACGCTCTGGCGCGCGCATCAGGCCCGCAAGGAGACGCTCCTCCAGCGTGTGGCCTCGTCGACCGGGATCGAGCTCGATCCGCAGGCGCTCACGCTCGGGTTCGCGCGGCGGTTCGCTACGTACAAGCGCGCCGACCTGCTCCTGGCCGAGGCCGATCGATTCGCAGCGCTGCTCACCGATCAGGCGCGGCCGGTGCAGATCCTCTTCGCCGGCAAGGCACACCCGGCCGACGATGCGGGCAAGGACGTGCTGCGGCGGATCGTCAGTTTCACCCGTGAGCCGAGATCGGGCGGCAGGGCCGTGTTCCTCGAGGGCTACGACCTCGGCCTCGCCAGGCTGCTCGTGCAGGGCTGCGACGTCTGGCTGAACACGCCGATCAGGCCGATGGAGGCCTCGGGAACGAGCGGGATGAAGGCGGGCATGAACGGCGTCCTCAACGTGTCGATTCTCGACGGCTGGTGGTACGAGGGCTATTCGCCCGAGCTCGGCTGGGCGATCGGAGATGCCACCACCTTCGGCGAGGAGCGCGAGGATACGTTGCTGCTCGAGCTTCTGGAACGCGAGGTCGTACGTCGCTTTTACGACGAGCGGGCCGCGTGGGTCGAGATGATGAAGGCATCGATTGCGGAGATCGGCGCCCGCTTCAACAGCCATCGCATGGTCATGGAGTACGTCGAGCGGCTCTACCTCCCGGCCCACCGCGGCGCTCAGCGCTTCGCCGAGGCGGCCGTCTAGAACGCGGCAGCCAGGGCCCCGGCTGCCTCTTCGGGCGGCACGGTGTTGACGTACACACCGGCGCCCAGCTCGAGCCCCGCGAGGACCGTCAGGCGAGGGAGTAGCTCGATGTGCCAGTCGGGCCCGTCGTGCAGCCACGCGTTCAGCGGGGTCGCGCCGACCACGGCGTGGAGTCGCCGGATCGCCTCCGCCAGGAGCTGCAGCGCCGGCGCGAGGAGCTCGTCCGTGAACGCCTCCGCGCGCGGCTCCACCGGCGCGACCACGCACTCGTAGGGGAGGCGGCTCGCATACGGGCAGGCGAGGGCGAGCCCGGCAAGCTCCTCGATGGTCGACCAGCGCCCGCGTTCGACGCCGTGCTGGGTGGCCGGCGGCGGCTCGGGCAGCCACACCAGCTGGGAGTGGGTGTGCGGAAGGCTGCCGCCCGCATCCCGTCCCTCGTTGAGCAGGGCATGCAGGTATCCCTCGGGAACGGCCGCCCGTCGCACGCGCCAGGCTTCGGCGACCAACGCCATCTCGTCGGCACCGAGCTCGGCGAGGGAGCGCGCATGGCGCGGAGCGTGGACGACGACCTCCTGGCGATCGACCGCCGAATAGAGGTTCGGGACGACCCGCACCTGCCACGGTCCTTCCTCCGGAAGAACGAGAGTCTGCGGCGGCGTCCGGTCCTCGTGGCCCACGCAGAACGGGCACTCGCCGAGCTCGGCGTCGCTCGGCGCTTCGAGCTGGGCCTGCACGACCCCGGGACGCTTCGCACGTCCGGGCGCGATCGCCACGATCCGCCCCGTCAGCGGATCGCGCCGTAGTTCAGCCAGACTGGGCTTTCTTGTCGAGGAACGGTTTGAACAGGTCGATCGGGGCCGGGAACACGATCGTCGTCGCCTGCGACGAACCCAGCTCGAGCAGGGTCTGGAGGTAGCGGAGCTGGAGCGCGATCGGGTGGTCCTCGATCACGATCGCCGCGTCCTTCAGCCGCTCGGATGCCTGGAACTCGCCCTCGGCGTTGATCACCTTCGCGCGCCGCTCGCGCTCGGCCTCGGCCTGGCGCGCCATGGCCCGCTGCATCCCGGACGGAATCTCGACGTCCTTGACCTCGACGATCGAGACCTTGATGCCCCAGGGGGCGGTCTGCTCGTCGATGATGCCCTGGAGGATCGAGTTGATCTTCTCGCGCTCGGAGAGCAGCTCGTCGAGCTGGTGCTGGCCGAGCACCGACCTCAACGTCGTCTGCGCGATCTGCGACGTCGCGGCCATGAAGTTCTCGATCTGCACGATCGCCGCCTGCGGGTCGACGATGCGGAAGTAGGCCACGGCGTTCACCCGTGCCGGCACGTTGTCCTTGGTGATGACCTCCTGCGGCGGGATGTTCAGGGTGATCGTCCGCAGGTCGACCTTGACCATCCGGTCGACGATCGGGATCAGGATGAAAAGACCCGGTCCCTTCGGCTCGGGCAGTAGCCGGCCGAGCCTGAAGACGATGCCCCGCTCGTACTCGCGCGCGACCTTGATCGCCGAGATCAGGAACAGGACCAGCATGAAGGCGACGACGACGATGGCGACGAGCGCAGCAGTCATGCCGACCCGATCCTAGACATGACTGACGTCCAGGGTGAGCCCGTCGACGCGCTCGACGCGCACTCGCTCGCCGGGAGCGAGGGGTTTGCCGTCGCCGGGATGGGCCTGCCAGAGCTCGCCGTGCACGAAGACGAGCCCGCCACGCCGCACCTCGCCGATCTCGCCCACGATCGTCTGCGGGCCGACGGTGACCGGGCTGCGCCGGACACCGAGCGCCTTCGAGAGGATGAAGAGCCAGAACGCGCCAAGCACGCCGGCCACGGACACGAGCAGCGGAACGGAGGTGTGGTACGGCGCCGGCGCGTTGTGGAAGAGGAGCAGAAGCCCGATCACCAGACTTGTCAGGCCGGACACGGTCAGCGCTCCATGGCTCGTCACGTGCACGTCTGCGATCAGCAGGAAGAGCCCCAGCAGGAGCAGCACGATTCCGGCCCAGCTGATCGGCAGGACCGAGAAGCCGAAGAGCGCGGCCACGAGCGACACTGCGCCGAGGGCGCCCGGCAGCACCACGCCGGGGTGGAAGATCTCGAAGCCGATCCCGGCGAGGCCGGCCAGGAACAGGAGCGAGATCAGATTCGGGTCGATCAGTGTGTTCAGCAGCCGGGTGAAGAAGCCCATGTCCGTCTCGTCGATTCGCGCGCCGCCGAGATGGAGGACGAAGCCCTTCGGCTTCGTCTTGTAGCCGTCGAGCTGCTTCAGGAGCGCCGGCAGCGTCGGCGCGATCGCGTCGATGACGTTGATGCGCTTCGCCTCCTGGGCAGTCAGGTTCGACGCCTCGCGCACCGCGCGGTCGACCCAGTGGACGTTACGCCCGTGCGTGCTTGCCAGGGAGCGAAGCGACGCGGCGGCGTCGTTGATCACCTTCCGTCTCAGGTCTTTGCCGAGGTCCTGGCCGGAGCCGGTGATCGGGGTCGAGGAGCCGATGTTCGTTTGCGGGGCCATGGCCAGCACGTCGGCCGCCATCCCGATCCAGACCCCGGCCGAGGCCGCCCGGGCCCCGTCCGGCGAGACGTAGACCAGCACCGGGATCGGTGAGGCCAGCTCCTTCTTGACGATCTTCCGCATCGACTCGGAGAGGCCGCCCGGAGTGTCGAGCACGATCACGGCCGCGTCGTAGTGCTTACTCGCCGCCCGCCCGAGCTTCGAGTTCAGATAGTCCTGGGTGACCGGATTGACCTCGGTCGAGAAGTGGATCGCGAGGACGCGTGGCTGCGCCGCGTGCGCGGGTGCGGCAAACAGAAATGGAGTCGCGATGAGCGACGCAAGAAGTGCCCGCAGATGCGCGCTTTTCACGGCAGGCAGAATGTAGCAGCGAAGGTTCAGCTCGCTTTCGGCCGAAGAAGCTTTGGTGGGTTCCATCCGGATCCTTGCTCTCGCCGCCGCGGGGGCCGTCTCGCTCACCTGGGCGGCGTCCGCACGCGCGGAAGGCTCGGGCTCGCTGGCCGCGCGCGAGCTGCCGCCGGCCGCGGGCCGTGCCTTCGCGCACTTCGACCTGCTCGGCCTGCACTGGCTCGGCCCCGGAACCCTCCGGTTCAGGACCCGGGGCGACGACGGCCATTGGAGCGCTTGGCGTATCGGTGACCCGTCCGACGGAGGGCCGACCGGGCGCTGGCACTTCAGCGAGCCGTACTGGACGGGGCCCTCGAATCAGCTGGAGTGGAGGGCTTCTGGGGGCGTCACACGCCTGCGCGCGTACTACGTGCAAAGCCGCGCCGTGGCCGTGCCGCCGCGCCGGATCCAGAGCGCGGGCTCGCCGCCGATCATCATGCGCCCGGCCTGGAGCGCGAACGAGGAGATCCGCCGCGCCGCGCCGCGCTACGCGCCGTCGGTCCGCTTCTCCGTCGTCCACCACACGGCCGGAACCAACAACTACACCGCCGCGCAGTCGGCCGCGATCGTCAAGGGCATCGAGCTCTACCACGTGCAGGGAAACGGCTGGAACGACATCGGCTACAACTTCCTGGTCGACAAGTTCGGCCAGGTGTTCGAGGGCCGCTACGGCGGAATCACCAAGAACGTCGTCGGCGCACACGCCGGCGGGTTCAACACCGGCTCGGTCGGTGTGGCGGTACTGGGCAACTACGGCAAGAAGCCCATCTCCGACGCCGCTCTCGGCTCGCTCGTGCGCTTGCTCGCCTGGCGCCTCGACCTCGCGCACGTCGACCCGCTCTCTTCGGTGACGTGGTCGTCCGGAGGCAACGAGCAGTACCCCGCCGGGACGCCGCTGACGCTTCGCGCAATCTCGGGCCACCGTGACACCGGTTCCACGGACTGCCCCGGGAATGCGTTCTACGCCGAGCTGCCGGCGATCGCCAGGTCGGTCGCCGCCATCGGCCTGCCGAAGCTGTACGACCCGGTCGTTCGCGGCAAGCTCGGCGACCTGGTGCGTTTCTCGGCCAGGCTGTCGTCGCCGCAGGCCTGGTCGATCACGATCCGGAACACCGCCGGCTCCCCCGTCGCAAGCGGCTCGGGAACCGGCTCCGTGGTCAGCTGGATCTGGGATTCCACCGGCGCTCTCGACCGGTCGTACACGTGGTCGATGCAGGCGGGCACCTCCGTTCGTCCGGCGACCGGGACGATCGGGGTCGCGCAGCCAGTAACGCCGCCGCCGCCGCTCCCGCCCGTCCTGTCCGAGTTCAAGGCCGGCCCGCCGACGATCTCGCCGGACGGCGACGGGATCGGCGACGCGCTCACGATCACGTATCGACTGCGGCGCTCGGCCCAGGTGACGGCCCAGGTGCTCGATGCGTCAGGGCTGCCCCTGACGACGCTCTTCAGCGAGCAGCGTCAGTCCGCGCGGGTCCAATCCTGGCAGTGGGCGGGCGACTCGGTCCCGGACGGGCGGTACACGCTCCTCATCAGCGCACGCGGCGGAGACGGCAAGGTCGTAACCGCCCAGGCGCCGGTCCTCGTCGACCGGACGCTCGGCTTCCTCACGGCGACACCGCCCGCCTTCTCGCCGAACGGTGACGGAAACCTGGACACGATCACGTTCAGCTTCGACCTGGGCTCGTCGGCCGCGGTCTCGGTCAACGTCGCCCAGTACGGCCGGGTCGTGGCGAACGTCTTTGCCGGGCAGCTCGAGCCCGGGTCACAGCAGTTCACCTGGAATGGCCAGGGCCCGGCGGGGACGGTCCCGAGCGGTCAGTACGACCTGGTCGTCACGGCGACCGACGCGCTCGCGACCGTCAAGCAGAGCATTCGCTTCGCCGTGTCGCCGTCGTAGCCAGCCACCGTTCGTAGTGCCGCTCGAGCCGCTCGAGCACCGTGACCAGCAGCTCGACACGGTCGATTTCGCGACTCGACTCGAGCGAGAGGGAGGTCGCGGGCGTGTCGGTTTCGACCGGCAGGTCCTCGGCGGACGCGTTGACGTTGATTCCGATGCCGAGAACGACGCGGCCCTCTCGAGCCTCGGCGAGCATCCCGGCGACCTTGCGGCCCTCGACCAGCACGTCGTTCGGGAACTTGATCGCCGGCAGGAGTCCGGTGACCGCCGCGATCGCTTCTGCACAGGCTGCGCCGGCGACCAGCGAAAGCTCGGGCAGCCGCGCCGGCTCGACCTCCGGGAGCAGTGCAATCGAGCAGAGGATGCTGGTCCCGGGCTTCGCGTGCCAGCTGCGGCCGAGCCGACCGCGGCCCTCGGTCTGCTCGTCGGTCACGGCGACGGCTCCCTCGGGTGCGTCGGGCGCGAGTAGCCGCTGGGTCGATTCGCACCGCTCGACGTAGAGATAGGGGTGCCCGAACCGCCCGCGCAGCCGCGGAACGACGATCTCGGGCGCCAAGGACACGCCCGTAGACTAGGACGGTGCAACCCCCGCGGCGCTCCGCCCGTCAGATCCAGCAAGCGCTGCGGTCGCAGCCGCCGCTTCGCTACGAAACCTTGAGCGATCCGATTCTTGTCAGGCGTGCGAAGGACGGGGACGACGCTGCTCTCGCGGCTCTCTGCGAGCGCCACGAGCCGCGCGTGCAGCGGATTGCCGTCCAGGTGCTACGCGACCCCGAGGAGGCGCGCGACGCCGCGCAGGAGGCGCTGGCCAAGCTCTGCGTCCGCCTTCGCCAGTTCCGCGGCGAATCGCAGTTCTCGACGTGGCTGCACAGGCTCGTCGTGAACACGTGCCGCGACCTGCACGCGCGGCGGCGTGTACGCCACTGGGAGCCGCTCTCCGGGCACGCGGCCGAGTTCGTGGCGCCCGACGACCCGGCGCGGTCGGCGGCGCTCGCGGAGCTGCGGGGCGTGCTGGCCGGCTGTCTCGCCGACATCCCCGCAGCCCAGGCACGCGTGGTCGTGCTCAAGGACGCCTTCGACTATTCGTTCGAGGAGATCTCGGTCGCGACGGGCATGCCCGTCGGGACGGCGAAGTGCTACGCGCACCGCGCCCGGGCTCGCCTGCGAAGGCGCCTTTCTGCGGCATGACCTCGACCTACGAGGCGCCGTTCGGCCGGGAGGAGATCGAACAGATCATCCCGCACCGAGACCCCTTTCTCTTCCTCGACGAGGTGCTCGAGCTCGAGCCCGGGGTCCGCGTGGTTGCGCGAAAGCACGTTCGTGAGGACGAGTGGTTCTTCCCCGGGCACTTTCCCGAGCGCCCGATCATGCCCGGCGTGATCATGGTCGAGGCCCTCGCGCAGGCGGGTGCCGTGGCGGTGCTCTCCGAGCCCGAGAACCGCGGCAAGCTCGCCCTGTTCGCGGGCATCGACGAGGTTCGCTTCAAGCGCATCGTGTCGCCGGGAGAGGAGCTGATCCTCACCTGCGAGGTCGACAGCGCCCGGAAGCGGGTCGGGCGGGGTCGAGTGGAGGCCACCGTCGACGGCGAGGTGGCGGTCCGCGGTCTGCTTACCTTCGTGGCTCGATGATCGGGGCAGCCCGCGTCAACGGCGCCTCCCGGATCTCGATCACCGGGATCGGCTGTGAGGTGCCCGAGCGCGTGATGACGAACGCGGAGCTCTCGAAGCTGGTCGACACCTCCGACGAGTGGATCGTCGAGCGGACCGGCATCCGCGAACGGAGGATCGCCGCGCCCGAGGAAGCGCTCTCCGACTTCGCGCTGCCGGCGGCGCGGAAGGCGCTCGAGCAAGCGGGTCGTAAGCCCGAGGAGGTCGACCTGATCGTCGTCGCGACGGTGACGCCCGACATGATGTTCCCGACGACAGCGGCCATTCTCGGCGACCTTCTCCCGGCCCCGGAGGCGGCCGCCTACGATCTTCTCGCCGGCTGCACCGGCTTCGTCTACGCGCTCGCGCAGGCCTACGCGATGGTGGCCGGCGGGTTGTCCGAGTGCGTGCTCGTGGTCGGCGGCGACCTGCTCTCGAAGATCCTCGACTGGACCGACCGCTCGACCTGCGTCCTCTTCGGCGACGGCTGCGGCGCCGTCGTTCTCGAGCGAGTTCCCGAGGGGGGATTCCTGGGCTTCGAGCTGGGGGCGGACGGCGGGGGCGGCGTCCACCTGTCGCTACCGGGGAGCGGGTCACGCGCGGCGGGCGAGATCGCCAACCCGGGTCTCGTGCACATGAACGGCCGGGAGGTGTTCAAGTTTGCGACCCGAGTGTTGGTCTCGTCGGCGCAGGATCTGATGGAGGAATGCGGTGTCTCGCTCGACGACATCGACTTCTACATTCCGCATCAGGCGAACGTACGGATCATCGATCATGCTGTACGAGATCTCGGAATCCCGAGCGACCGCGTCATGATCAATGTTGACCGTTATGGCAACACCTCGTCCGGCTCGATACCGCTCGCGCTCTCGGAAGCACTCGAGGCCGGCCGGATCGAGAAGGGCGATCTCGTGCTGATGACCGGCATGGGTGCAGGGCTGACTTGGGGTTCCGTGCTGCTCGAATGGACTGGGGGAAACGGGAAATGAGCAAGGTTGCGTTCTGCTTTCCGGGGCAGGGGTCGCTGAACACGGGTATGGGCCGCGACATCGCGGAGGCCGTGCCCGAGGCAATGGCCGTCTTCGAGCGTGGCAGCGAGGCGTGCGGGCTCGACCTCGCACGTCTCTGCTTCGACTCCTCGCTCGAAGAGCTCGTCGAGACCGAGGTGCAGCAACCGGCGCTGGTCGCGACGAGCCTCGCCATCCTCGCCGCGCTGCGCCAGGAGGGGATCTCGCCCGATTACGTGGTCGGCCACTCCGTCGGCGAGTTCGCGGCGCTGGCGGCGGCCGAGGCGCTCGAGACGGAGCAGGCGATCGGCCTCGTCCGCGAGCGCGGGCTCGCCATGGCCGAGGCGGCTCGCCAGCACCCGGGGACGATGGCCGCGATCCTCGGCTTGACGGACGAGGTCGTGGAGGCCCTCTGCCGCAAGATCGCCGGTGTCTGGCCCGCGAACTACAACTGCCCCGGACAGGTCGTCGTCTCGGGTGCGAACCCTTCGGTCGACGAGTGTTGCGAGGAGGCGGAGCTGGCGGGTGCTCGGCGCACCGTGAAGCTGAAGGTGTCGGGCGCATTCCACAGCCCGCTGGTCGCCCGCGCCGCCGACCGGCTTCGCCCCGCGGTCGAGCGCGTGCGCATCAGCGAACCGGTCGCGCCGTTCATGTCGACGGTGACGGCCCGGATCGAGTCGGCTCAGCGGATCGCCCCGCTGCTCGTCGACCAACTGACGGCGCCGGTGCGGTTCACCCAGGCGGCCACGGAGCTCGTGCGGGACGGCGTGAGGACCTTCGTCGAAGTCGGGCCCGGGAACGTGCTCTCCGGGCTCGTGAAGCGGATCGACCGCAGCGTGAAGGCGATCCCGGTGAACAACCTCGAGAGCCTGAAGAAGCTCAAGGAGCAGCTGAGCGCTGGCTGACGCGACGTTCTGCTCTCTCGAAGGCAAGCAGGCGCTCGTCACGGGCGGATCGCGCGGCATTGGGCGCGCAATCGCGGTCGAGCTCGCACGTGCCGGCGCGGACGTCGTTCTCTCCTACCGGTCCGGTAAGGACGAGGCCGAGGCGGCCGCCGCCGAGATCGGCGGCCGTGCGCTCCAGGCTGACGTGTCCGACGCGGAGCAGGCGGCGAAGCTCGTCGAGGAGGCCGGAGACCTCCACATCCTCGTCAACAACGCCGGGATCACGCGCGACGGCCTGATCGCGCGCATGTCCGACGAGGACTGGCAGGCGGTGTTGGACACGAACCTGGGCGGCGTGTTCCACACCTGCCGTGCTGCGGCCCGCGGGATGATGCGCCGCCGAGGCGGCTCGATCGTCAACGTGACGAGCATCGTCGGGCTGCGCGGAAACCCGGGCCAGACGAACTACGCCGCTTCGAAGGCGGGGATCATCGGTTTCACGAAATCGCTCGCACGCGAGCTCGGCTCGCGCGGCGTACGGGCGAACGCCGTCGCGCCCGGGTACGTCGACACCCAGCTCACGAACGTGCTGCCCGACGAGCTGAAGAGCGCCATGTTGCAGAACACGCCCCTCGGCAGGCTCGGTGAGCCGGAGGACGTTGCCGGGGCGGTACGCTTCCTCTGCTCCGACGAGGCCTCGTTCATCACGGGCGAGGTGCTGCTCGTCGACGGCGGACTAGCGATGTGACCGTGGGGGACAAGGCATGAGCATGAACGGGCGCAAGCGGGTTGTGATCACCGGCATCGGCGCGGTCACACCGCTCGGGAACGACTTCGAGACCTCCTGGAAGAACCTGATCGCGGGGGAGTCGGCCGCGGGCGAGATCACCCAGTTCGACCACTCCGACTACCCGGTCCATTTCGCCTGCGAGCTGAAGGACTTCAACCCGACCGACTGGGTCGAGTTCAAGCAGGCGCGCCGCATGGACCGCTTCGCGCAGATGATCATCGCCGCGGCGCGCCAGGCCGAGACCGATTCGGGGCTTGACATCGCGGCCGAGACGTCGCGCATCGGGGCGTCGGTGGCCACGGGCATCGGCGGCCTGCGCTCGTACCAGAACTGCTACGACCAGCTGCTCGAGCGCGGCCCCGATCGCGTCAACCCGTTCTCGATTCCCGCGATCATCCCGAACATGGGCGCCGCCTGGGTCTCGATGGAGCTCGGCACCCGCGGCCCGCTGTCTTCGCAGTGCACGGCCTGCGCCGCGTCGAACATGGCGATCGGAGAGGGCGCCGATGCGATCCGCCTGGGACGCGCCGACGTGATGCTCTGCGGTGGAACCGAGGCGCCGGTGACCGAGGTGGGCATCGCCGGCTTCGGAGCCATGCGCGCGCTCTCGCGGCGGAACGACGACCCCAAGCGGGCGAGCCGCCCCTTCGATGCGGCTCGCGACGGCTTCGTCATGGGCGAGGGCGGCGCGATCATCGTTCTCGAGGACCTCGAGCATGCGAAGGCCAGGGGCGCGCGCGTCTACGCCGAGCTGCTCGGGTACGGTGTCTCCTCGGACGCGACGCACATCACCGAGCCCGATCCGACCGGGGAGAATCCGGCCCGCGCGATGACGATGGCCTTCGCCGACGCGGGAATCCAGCCGGAAGAGCTCGACTACATCAACGCGCACGGCACGTCGACTCCGTTGGGCGATGCGGCCGAGACCCGCGTGATCAAGCTCGCGCTGGGCGAGGAGGTGGCCCGCAAGGTTCCGGTCTCCTCGACGAAGGGGGCGACCGGGCACTGCCTTGGCGCCGCCGGGGCGATCGAGGCGATCTTCTCGATCCTCGCCGTCAACCGCGGCGTACTTCCGCCAACGATCAACTACGACGATGCCGACCCGGCCTGCGACCTCGACTACATCCCGAACGAGGCGCGCGAGGCGGATGTGCGAACCGCGGTCTCGAACTCGTTTGGGTTCGGCGGCCACAACGCTTCGATCGTGGTCCGCCGGTTCGAGGATTAGCGAGCTACGCCCATGCGTGACCGCTGGGCAACCTTCGACTGTTACGGGACGCTGATCGACTGGAACGGCGGCATTGAGCGCCAGCTCGAGCGGCTCTTCGGCGTGCAGGATGCGCCGCGGCTCCTCGCCCGGTTTCACGAGCTCGAGCCGCGGGTGCAGACCGAGGCGTACCGCAGCTACCGCGAGGTGTTGACGCTCACGCTCGAGCGGCTCGCCGACGTGGAGAACCTCGCGATACCGGAGGGCGAGGCGGACGCTCTCGCCAAATCGCTGCCGCACTGGGAGCCGTTTCCGGAGGTGCGGCCGGCCCTCGAGGAGCTGCGCCGCCGCGGGTGGCGCCTCGCGATCCTCTCGAACACCGACCGCGATCTGATCGCCGCCTCGCGTGAGGCGATCGGCGTCCCCTTCGACCGCACGATCGTGGCCGAGGACGTGAACTCGTACAAGCCGAGCCACGGCCATTGGGAGGAGTTCTTCGCCCGGACGGGCGCCGACCGCGGAAGTCACGTCCACGTGGCGGCGAGCCTCTTCCACGACATTGCCCCGGCGAACGAGCTCGGGCTCCGCTCCGTCTGGATCAACCGGCTGGGCGAGCAGGCGGGCGAGCCGGGTCCAACCAGGGAGCTCGCAGACCTCTCAAGCTTGCCGGGAGCTCTCGACGAGCTCGTCCCGGCGTGAGCGACCTCACCATTCGCCATTCCGGGCCCGACGACGCGGCGGCGATCGCCCAGGTGGCGAACGCACTGTCGACCGCTCTCTACGGCGAGGCTGACGTGACGGCGGAGTTCATCCGGCACTGGTTCGACTTTCCGGACCTGACCTTCTGGGTCGCGGAGCTCGACGGCCGGGTCGTCGCCCACCTCGACGTCTCGTCCGAAAACCGGGCTCGGTTCGAGACCGACATCCGCGTCCACCCCGAGGTGTGGGGCCGGGGTGTCGCCGACGCGCTGCTCGACACGGCCGAGGCCTGGGCGCGCGACCGCGCCAAGCCCGACGCCGTCATGCTCACTTATCCCGGGCAGGGCGAGGACGAGCTGCGCGCCGGGGTCGAGCGGCGGGGCTACCGGCCGGTTCGGCACTTCTTCCGCATGCAGATCGAGCTCGGAGAAGAGCGTGCGGTTGGAGACCCGTCGGGGATCGTGCTGCGGCCGTTCGATCAGCAGGCGGACGACGCGACCAGCGTGCACGACGCCCACATGGAGTCGTTTGCGCAGCACTGGGGATTCCGGCACTTCCCGCTCGAGCAGTGGCGTCAGTACATGCTCGAGGGGCCTCACATCGACCCCTCGCTCTGGAAGCTGGCGGAGGAGGACGGCGAGCTCGCCGGGTTCTCGATCAACTCCTGGCATTCATCGGGCGATCCCGCGTTCGGCCACGTCAACGTGCTGGGCGTTCGCTCGCGGTGGCGGCGGCGGGGTATCGGGCTCGCGCTGCTCGAAAGCTCGTTCGAAGAGTTCCGAAGCCGCGGTGCCACACGGGTCGATCTCGGCGTGGACACGGAGAACGCCACGGGCGCGGTCGGCCTCTACGAGCGCGCGGGGATGTCCGTCGCGCGGCGGGACGACACCTACGAGCGGGCGCTTTGAGCCGGTTGCGCGCCAAGTGCCCGGATTGCCGCACGTTCACCGCGGTCGCGCTCGGCGCCGAGTACCAGTGCCATGCCTGTGGTCGCTCATTCGGAGCCGCGCTCATCCGTGTGCCGCGGGCCTGGGGCACGGGTGGTGAGGCAATGGCCGACGCGGCTGGCTTGCCGCTGCCCTATCCCGAGGCGGGTGTCGTCGCCGAGGACTCGCTCACCGAGCAGACGCTCGCGCTCGCGGCCGACCTCCCCGAGCGGCCCCTGATCCTCGGAGGCTGCTGTTGTGCGCACGTCGGCCCCGTCGAGGGGCTGGCGGCCCGCTACCAACGGATCGCCGTTGTCTGGTTCGACGCGCACGGCGACCTGAACACGCCGGAGACGTCTCCATCGGGCAACGCGTGGGGGATGCCACTGCGGATGATCCTCGACTCGGGCGCCGTCGCACCAGAGGATGCGGTTCTGGTCGGGGCCCGCAACCTCGACCCGCCGGAGGCGGAATTCATCGCCGCGAGCGGCCTGCGCCTGGGTGCAGACGGAATCGAGTGGGCGCTCGAAGGGACCGCGGGCGTCTATGTCGCTTTCGACTGCGACTCGCTCGAGCCGGGCGAAGTCGTCTCGTTCATGCCGGAGCCGGACGGGATCCCGCTCGCCGAGGCGGAGGCGATCCTGGCCGACCTGCGCGACCGGGCGACCGTCTTGGGCGCGGGTTTCTCCGGCCTCCGTCCGGATCCGGCGAACCTCGAGCCGGTGACGAGGCTGTGCACTGCCCTGGGCCTGTAACCGGACAGCCGGCACGACAGGTCTAAACTCGCGTCGTGGCCGAACCCAAGATCGACGTCCAGGTCGAGCAGCGCGGGACGCCTCGAGAGGACGGTTCGAAGCCGCATCCGAACACCTGTCCCTCGTGCGGCTCCCACTATCGCGACGACGAGCTGGAGAAGAACCTCAGGGTCTGTCCGCACTGCGGGCACCACTTCCCGATGCGAGCGCCGGCCCGGATTGCGCAGCTCGCCGACCCGGGCACGTTCTTCGAGGAGGCCGAGGACGTTCGTTCGGGCGATCCGCTGGACTTCTTCGACCTGCGCCCCTACGCCGAGCGGCTGGCAGAGGCCGAGGTGTCGACGGGGCTCGGAGAGGCGATCGTGATCGGCCACGCCGAGCTCGAAGGGAGCCCGTGCCAGCTCGCCGTCATGGACTTCGCGTTCATGGGCGGCTCAATGGGGAGCGCCGTCGGCGAGAAGTTCGTTCGCGCATGCGAGAGCGCAGCCGACGCGGATGTTCCGCTGATCGCCGTGACGGCGTCGGGGGGAGCGCGGATGCAGGAGGGGATCCTCGCCCTGATGCAGCTGCCGAAGACGGTCTGCGCCGTCGAGGACCTGCACGATGCCCAGGTGCCGGTCTTCAGCCTGATGGCCCACCCGACGACGGGCGGCGTGCTCGCGAGCTTCGCGACGCTGGGTGACGTGTTGATCGCGGAGCCCGGAGCGCTGATGTCGTTCGCCGGCCCGCGGGTCGTCGAGGCGGCGACGCGAGAGAAGCTTCCCGACGACTTCGGAACTGCCGAACAGAACTACCGCTTCGGACATATCGACGCCATCGTCCCCAGAGCTGAGCAGCGTTCGTACCTCGGCCGGTTGCTGAGGCTCTTCGCCCGTGGCTAGCGACGCCGAGCTCCGGCTTCGGGAGCGGCTGAGCAAGCTCGGGAGCTTGCCGCTTCTGCGTGGAACGCGGGTCAGCGGCGAGGCCAAGCGCCTGCAGCGGCAGCTCGATCGCATCGCGGCCGAGCCCACCGACGAGGAGATCTGGCACTCCGTCGAGCTCGCACGCCACGTCGACCGTCCGTACACGCTCGACTACGTCGAGCGGTTGCTCGAGGACTGGGTCGAGCTGCACGGGGACCGCGGCCGGGACGACGACGAGGCGGTCGTTGCGGGACTCGGGCGCCTTGGCGGGAGAACGGTCGCCCTTGTCGGCCACCAGAAGGGGCGCGACATCAAGGAACGTGCACGGCGGAACTTCGGCTCGGCGCATCCCGAGGGATACCGGAAAGGGGCTCGGATCATGCAGCTCGCCGAGCGGCACGGGTTCCCCCTGATCGCGCTCGTCGACACGCCGGGTGCCTACCCGGGCGTCGCTGCCGAGCAGCACGGCCAGGGCGGCGCGATCGCGCGCTCGCAGGCCCTGATGGCGCGGCTGACGATTCCGACCGTCGCCTGTGTGATCGGCGAGGGCGGATCGGGAGGAGCCGTCGCCTTCGCGCTGGCCGACCGCGTCCTGATGCAGGAGAACGCGATGTACTCGGTGATCTCTCCCGAGGGCTGTGCGATGATTCTCTGGCGCGACATGGCCCAGGCCAAGAAGGCTGCGGCCGCGTTCAAGCCCGATGCGAAGCACTGCCTGGAGCTCGGCGTGATCGACGAGATCGTCCCCGAGCCGCTCGGGGGGGCCCAGAACGATGTCGACGAGGCGGCGAGGCTGTTGAAGGAGACCCTCGTGGCCACGCTGGACTCGCTCGACGGGATCCCAGGACAGGAGCTGCGCCGCTCCAGAAGGGCGAAATTCCGGCGCATGGGCGTGTTCGCGACGCCGGTCGCCTGAATACCTGCTATCCACAGCATCCACAGGCTTTTCCCCGGCGCCGCGCGGTGGTTTTCAGGGCCGGTCCGAGCGGGTAACGGGGTCGCATGCGCTCGATCTGGCGAGGAACCATCTCGTTCGGCCTGGTCAGCGTGCCGGTTCGGATGTACATCGCGACCGAGTCGAAGGAGCTTCGTTTCCACTTTCTGCACAAGGAGGATCTGCAGCCGATCGGCTACGAGAAGGTGCGCAAGGACACCGGCGAAGCCGTCGATCCCGAAGACATCGTTCGCGGCTTCGAGGTCGAGAAGGGCCGGTATGTCCCGCTCGACGACGAGGATCTCGATCGCCTCGACATCGAGCTGACGCACTCGATCGACATCTGCGACTTCGTCGACCTCTCGGAGATCGACCCGATCTACTTATCGCAAGGCCTACTACCTGTTCCCCGACGAAGGCGCCGAGAAGCCTTACCGGCTGCTCGTGCGGGCCCTGGAGGAGACGGCCAAGGTCGGGATCGCCAGCCGACGAGGTTCGAAAGCCGGAGAAGGTCGACGGCAAGGTGCGCCTGCAGAACGCCGAGGTCGAGATGGCCAAGTCGCTCGTCGAGAACCTGAGCGACCGCTTCCAACCGGAGAAGTACGACGATCGCTACCGGAAGGAGCTCCTGGAGCTGATCCGGGCGAAGGCAAAGGGGAAGAAGCTGCCGGAGCCGGAGCCTCAGGAGGAAGCGGAGGTCATCGACCTGATGGCCGCGCTCCGCGAGTCGGTGGAGCAGACGAAACGGAAGAAGAAGGCGCCGCGCCGCTCTTCGCGTAAAGCTTCGTAGGTGAGCCTCAAGGAGTACCGCCGCAAGCGGGACCCGAAGCAGACGCCCGAGCCGTTCCGGGGCCGGAGGAGCGGCAAGGCGCCGATCTTCGTCGTCCAGCGCCACGATGCCCGCCGGCTGCACTACGACTTCCGGCTCGAGCGGGACGGCGTCTTGCTGAGCTGGGCGGTGCCGAAGGGCGTTCCGCTCGAGTCCGGCGAGCAGCATCTCGCCGTGCACGTGGAGGACCATCCGCTCGAGTACGCCAAGTTCGAGGGCGAGATTCCGCAAGGGCAGTACGGGGCGGGAACGGTCGAGATCTGGGACAGCGGCACCTACGAGCTCCTCGAGGAGAAGAAGAACGGAGGCCTCACGGTCCGGCTGGACGGAAAGCGGCTCCGGGGAACGTGGGCCCTCGTGCCCGCGAAGCTGTCCGGCGACCCCAGGAACTGGCTGATCTTGAGGAAACGCGAGGAGAGCGCTCCGGTGCGGCGTCCTCAGGAGTACGCGCCGATGCTCGCGACGTCCGCGCAGGAGGTCCCGAAGGGCGAGGGTTGGCTCTTCGAGGTCAAGTGGGACGGCTACCGCGCGCTGGCCTACGTCCGCGGTGGCGAGGCGAAGCTGGTCAGCCGAAACGGCAACGACCTGACGGGCCGCTTCCCCACCGTGGCCAAGGCGACCGAGAAGGCAGTGCGCACGCCGGACTGCGTTCTCGACGGCGAGGTGTGCGCCCTCGACGAGCAGGGTCGCTCCAGCTTCTCGGCCATGCAGCGGGCGGAGCCGGGCACGCCGATCGTCTACTACGTGTTCGACGTGCTCGAGATCGACGGCGAGCCACTCGTCGATCTTCCGCTGGGCGAACGGCGCAAGCGGCTCGAGAAGCTGCTCGACCGCCGGAACAAGACCGTGCTGCTCTCAGAGACCTTCGACGACGGCGAAGCCCTGTTCGAGGCAGCGAAGAAGCAGGGCCTCGAGGGAATCATCGCCAAGCGTGCGGACTCGCGCTATGCGGTCGGCCGGAGGACGCGCGAAGGGCTGAAGATCAAGACGCACGGTCGCCAGGAGTTCATCATCGCCGGCTACACGCAGGGCCAGGGTAGGCGCTCCGGGAAATTCGGTTCGCTCGTGCTGGCGGTCAAGCAGGGTGACGAGCTGGTCTATGTCGGCAACGTCGGCACCGGCTTCAAGGAGCGGGAGATCGACGAGCTGCTCGCCAAGCTGCGGCCGCTCGAGCGGAAGACTCCGCCGTTTCGAAAGGTGCCGAAGCTGCCCAAGGTCCGGAAGGGCGATGGCGTCTGGGTAGAGCCGAAGCTCGTCTGCGAGGTCGAGTTCGCCGAGTGGACGCACGACGGCCACCTGCGTGCGCCATCCTTCCAGGGCTTGCGTGAGGACAAAACCCCCGACGAGGTGCGGCGCGAGGAGCCTCTGACCGAAGAGTCGCCACCGGACGAGCCGCTTCCCGAGGTGATCACGTCGGGCCGGCGCGTGCTCCGCCTGTCCAACCTCGACAAGCTCTTCTGGCCCGAGGAGAGGGTCACGAAGGGCGACCTGCTCGCGTACTACCGTGCGGTGGCACCCGTCCTCGTGCCACATCTGAAGGACAGGCCGTTCACCATGAAGCGCTTTCCCGACGGCTGGAAGGGCAAGTTCTTCTTCCAGAAGGACGCGCCCAGGGGGATCCCGGACTGGATCAAGACGGTGCCGATCATGGTGTCGTCCCGTGAGAAGCCGCGAGAGCGGCGCCGGATCATGGCCCCGCTCGTCAACGACGAGCTGGCGCTCCTCTGGATGGTGAACATGGGCTGCATCGACATGAACGTGTGGTACTCGCGGATCGACAAGCCGTCGCGGCCGGACTTCGTGCTCTTCGACCTCGACCCCTCGCCCGATGTCGGGTTCAAGGAGACGGTTCAGGTGGCGCTGCTCGTCAAGCAGGTGCTGGACGCGCTCGAGCTGTTCAGCTTCGTGAAGACGAGCGGCGCCGACGGGATCCACATCCTCGTCCCGATCGCCCGCCGCTACACGTTCGAGGACACCCGTGAGTTCGCCGAGATCATCGCGGGCACGCTGGCGCGGACCCACCATGGCCTCGTCACGACCGAATGGTCGAAGGCCAAGCGACGCGGCGTCCTGATCGACTCGAACCAGAACGGTGAGGGGAAGACGATCGCCTCCGTCTACTCGGTGCGTCCCAAGGAGGGCGCGCCCGTCTCGACCCCGCTCCGGTGGGACGAGGTCAACGAGAAGCTGAACCCTGCGATCTACACGATGGACGTCGTTCTCGCCCGTGTGCAGCAGTACGGCGACCTTTTCGAAGGCGTGCTGTCCTCGAAGCAGTCCCTGAGCGACGCGCTGAAGCGAGTCCGCTAGAGCCCGAACAGGCGGAGGCAGGGGTCGAGGCCCGCGATCTCGACCTCGATGGGGCAGTGCCAGCGCGCCCGGTCGAGACGAAAGAGCCGTTCGCGCACGGGCTCGCCACGCGGCGCCACGGTCTTCTCGCCGACCTCGCTGTAGCCGAGCTTTTCCGAGACCCGCACCGAGGCGATGTTGTGCTCGATCGCACCGGACGCGACCGCCGTGGCGCCGAGACCGCGGAAGGCGAGCTCGATCACCGCCGCCCGCATCTCCGTGCCGAGCCCCTGCAGTTGAGACGACTCGCCGAGCCAGGAGCCGGTGTCGGCGATGCGTGTCTCCGCGAAGCGCTCCGCACGGAGCGACTGCGACCCGATCGGATGCCCTCCGCGGAAGACGATCAGGTTCAACGTCCACTCGGCGGGATCCCAGGCCGCGAGCCGTTCCGCGTGGTGCGCGACGAACTCCTCCGGGAATTCGGGCAGGTGCGCGCGGTCGGTCCACGGATAGAAGAAGGGCATCTCCTCGGGCGGATGGATGCCCGCCTGCGCGACCTGGGCCAGCGCGAACAGCTCGTCGGGGCGGGCAAGGCGGAGCTCGAGCCGCGACGTGCCGAGCCGAAGCCCGTAAAGCCCGTCCGTCTCCATCACTGGGGCTGGCGGACGAAGTCCCAGATCCGGCCGGCCTCCCTGAAGCCGAGCCTGCGGTAGAGCTCCTTCGGCCAGTCGTAGGCGTCGGCGACGAGGAAGGTCAGCTCGTGGACCGCGCGCGACTCGGCGAGCGCCCGGGCGACCACCGCCTTGCCGTGCCCTCGCCCGCGGAACTCCTCGAGGCACATCACGCTCTCGATCTGGCCGACCTTGCCGTCGGAGAAGAGCTCGCAGTACGCGGCGATCCGACCGTCGTCCAGCGCGGCCAGATAGCGGACGTCGGCGGCGTCCCGGCGCCTGATCTGGGCCTCGACGAGTTGACGAACGGTCTCGTCGTCGGGTGTGTTCTCCCGGATGCCCTGCCGCCAGACGGGCAGGAGCTCGGCGGGTCCGAGCTCGGCCGTCGCGGACGTGTCCACCTGGGCCGGCTCCTCCCGGTGCGGCATGACCAGATACTCGTGCACGACCCAACCGCGCCGGGCGAAGTCGGACGAAAGGCGCTCGCCGAGGGCCTCGTCGTCGACCGAGATCTTTCGATGCGCGAGCCTGGCCGCGGCCTGCGCAGACTCGGCCTCCAGGGCGAGCTCCGTCGCCGTGGCCTCCGCCCCGGCCTCGACGGCGAGGAAGTTCCGGTCCCAGACCCGCGGCAGGCTGTCGCAGAAGTGGGCCACGCCGTGCGGTGTTCGCACCAGGCGCTCGGCGGCCCGCTCGTCCATGGCGCGCTGAAAGGCGACGGCGCGCGCGTACCCGTCGCTCATCCGCGGAGCTGCCGCGGCTCGGTGAGCAGACCGAGCTCGGCGATGTCGCGCCGGAAGAAGAGCGATGTCGTCCAGTCTGCGACCACGCGCAGCTTTCGGGTCAGGAGCGGCAGCTGGTACAGGTGGTACGTCCGGGTGACGAACCAGCCGGGGAACCCGCGGATGTGCAGGCCGAAGACCTCGGCGATCCCCTTGAAACGGCCGAGGGTCGCCACCTGGCCGAGCATCCGGTAGCGGTACGGGCGTCGCTCTCCGCCGGCGAGGTTCCGGGCCAGCCGCCTGGCCTGGCGAAGCGCGTGCTGGCAGGTCGGGGGGTCGGGCCGATCCGGCGTCGCCGCGTTCGGGACGCGCGCGCAGTCGCCCAGCGCCCAGAGGTGCTCGTGGCCCTCGATGCGCAGGCTCTCGTCCACCCTGACCCGGCCCCGCTCGTCGAGGGGCAGCCCGAGCTCGGCGACGAGGGGATGGGCGCGCACGCCTGCTGTCCAGACGACCGTGTTCGTGAGCAGCCGGTCGCCGTCCGAGAGCACGGCTGCGTGTGGTTCCAGCTCCTCCAGCGTCGTCCCGACACGGATGTCGACCCCACGGCGTGCGAGCTGGCGGGCCGCGTAGTCGCCGAGACGCATGGGGATCTCGGGCAGGATCTTCGGGGCGGCGTCCACGAGCACCCAGTGCTGCGGCTCGTCGCGAAGTGACGGGTAGTAGCGCAACGCGTCGCGCACGAGGTCGGAGAGCTCGGCGAGCGCCTCGACGCCGGCGTAGCCGGCACCGACGAACACGAACGTCAGCTCGAGCCGGCGGTGCCCCTCCGAGGGTGCGGCGACGGCCGCCTCGAGCCTTCGGAGGACATGGTTTCGCAGGTGGATCGCATCGGCGAGGGACTTGAAGCCTAGGGCGTGCTCGGCGAGGCCCGGAATGGGCAGCGTGCGCGACACCGCGCCGAGCGCGACGACCAGGTCCCGATAGGTGAGGGCGACGAGTCCACCCTCCGTCTCGACCTGGACGCGGCGGCGCTCGAGGTCGACCTCGAGCGCCCGCCCGAGCACGAGGTCCGCGTGCGGGCACATCATCCGGAGCGGGACGACGACGTGTCGCGGCTCGAGGGTTCCCGAGGCCGCCTCCGGCAGCATCGGGGTGTAGAGCATGAAGTTCTCGGGACTGACGATCGTTGCGCCGCGCTGCCCGAGCAGGCGCGCGACGTACCCGCCTGCGAAGCCGCCGCCGAGGATCAGGGTGCCGCCGCGCGCTTCCAAGCGCCTAGCATTGCACCGCGGCCGCGGAAGGAGTTAGAGCCTGCGGCGGCTGTCGGAGAAGAAGAAGACGATCAGCCAGACCAGCGCGGCGATCACCGCGAGGATGAACAGCCACTTGACGATTACGATCGCGAGCCAGATGAACAACGCGACCGCCAAGGCGATCAGGATCAGCAGCGCGATCGGCACGCTTCGATCCTAGCCACGGATCCCCCCTTACACATTCGCAACGGGGTCCACACCCCGTTACGAGATCGTGACGCGGAGCGCGCGGAAGTCAGGCGCCGTCGCCCATCCGCCGGAGCAAAGTGAGGGCGCCGCGCTTGTCGAGCGGCTCGTTCAGGTTTCCGCACTTCGGGCTCTGGACGCACGAGGGGCAGCCGTGGTCGCACGGGCACCCGGCGAGGAGCTTCGCCGTGTCGCCGACCCAGCCCTCGAATTGCTCGAACCCGCGCTCGGTGATGCCGACACCGCCCGGATGCCCGTCGTAGACGAAGATCGTCGGCCGCCCGGTCTGGAAATGCAGGTTCGTCGACAGGCCGCCGATGTCCCAGCGATCGCACATTGCCCAGAGTGGCAACAGTGCGATCAGCGCGTGCTCGGCCGCGTGCAGCGTGCCCAGCAGCACAGGCATGTGCTCGAGGGCCCGGAGCTGCTCCGGCTCCGGGCAGAACCAGACCGCCTCGGTCTCGAACACCGTCTCGGGGAGGTCTAGCGGGTTGAGGTCGACCGCTTCCTGGGTCTGGATCGACTTACGCTGATACGCGACGACCTGTTCCGAGACGGACACGGCCCCGAAGGACAGCTCGAGGCCGAGCCGCGGCTCCACGCGGGCGGGCTCGACGATCGTCGTTGCCGTCTCCTTCTTGACCTGCGTGTAGTAGTCGCCGTCGAAGGGACGGACGAGGGCGGTTCGCAGCTCGAGGTCGAGCTTTGTGACGAGGTACGCCTGCCCCAGGTGGAGGTAGACAGCGCCCTCGTGGACGGTCGAGTAGGCCCGCGCCCGTTCGACCAGGCCGAGCAGCGAACCCGTGTCCAGGTCGACCACGGTGAAAGCGTCGGCCTCCGCCGAGCGAAGCGACACCCGTGCCGCGGGGTAGTCACGGCCGGCCCAGACGAACCCCGCCTTCGTGTGTCGTAGCTCCGGCAGAAGCTCCGCCCGTTCGAGTGCCCGATCGCCCAGGACTGCACGATCCCTGTCATCGAGGGGGGCCTCGAACGCTGCCGCGAGAACGTGCCCGTCGAGGACGCGCACGTTCTCGTGGTCGAGGATGGCAGCCTCGACCCGCCGGCCGAGCAGCGTCTCCGGCTCGCGCATGAAGTACTGGTCGAGGGCGTCCTCGCTCGCCACGAGCACCGCGAGGCCGTGCCCGCGCCGCCCCGCGCGGCCCCACTGCTGACGCAGGCTGGCAACGGTGCCGGGGAACCCGACCGACAGGACGCAGTCGAGCAGCCCGACGTCGATGCCCAGCTCGAGCGCGTCGGTCGCACTCACGCCGAGCAATTCGCCCTCGACGAGCCTTCGCTCGATCTCCCGCCGCTGCTGAGGCGTGTAGCCCGCGCGGTAGGGCGAGAGCCGCGACGCCAGCTCCGCGTCGAGCCGCTCCGCCGTGAAACGGTGGATCAGCTCGGCGGCCTTGCGGCTCTTGGCGAAGCAGAGCGTCCGCAGGCCACGCTCGACGAGCGTTGCCATCAGCCGGGACGCCTCGCCCAGCGGGCTCGCGCGCAGCCCGAGCTCGTCGTCCAGCAGCTCCGGGTTCCACAGCGCAATCGTCCGTTCGGCCCGCGGCGCCGCGTCACGCTCGACGACCGTCGCCTCGACGCCGACCAGCGAGTGCACGAGCTCGCCCGGGTTGGCGATCGTCGCCGAGGCAAGCAGAAACTGCGGCTCGGCTCCGTACACCCCCGCGAGCCGCCGCAGCCGCCGCAGCACGTTTCCGACCTGCGAGCCGAACACGCCGCGGTAGACGTGGGCCTCGTCGACCACCACGTAGCGCAGGTTGGCCAGCATGTCCCCCCACCGGTCGTGGTGGGGCAGCACGCCGACGTGAAGCATGTCCGGGTTGGTCAGGATCGCATTCGCCCACTTGCGGATCTGCCAGCGCCGGTCCGTCGGCGTGTCGCCGTCGTAGATCGCCGGCCGGACCGACCGGACGCCGTACGCGGCGAGAGCTCGCGCCTGGTCCTGAGCTAGCGCCTTCGTCGGATACAGGTAGAGCACGCGCTGCTTGGGCTCTCGCGCCAGCGCGTCCAGCACCGGCAGGTTGAAGGCGAGCGTCTTGCCAGAGGCCGTGCCCGTCGCGACGACGACATGCTCCCCACGAGCGGCCGCTTCCCAGGCCTCGAGCTGGTGGGCGTAGAGCGACCCGACGCCCGCTGCGCTCAGCGCTTTGGCGACCTTCTGGTCGAGCTCCTCGGGGAACGGGTACGACCGCGCGCTCCGCGCAGGCTCGCCGCCCAGGTAGGCGACCTGCTCCGCCTCGAGCAGGTCTTCCCAGAGCGCAGGTGCGACCGTCAAGTGCGTGCCGCCAGGGCGACGATGTGCGGGTACTCGAGTGTCCCGGCAACCGGCTCCTCGAAGCGCTCGAGCCGGAAGCCGGCGTCGAACGAGCCGCCGTCGAAGGGCACGTCTTTGCAGTCTGCGCGGACGACGTCACACCCCCGCTCGCGTGCCAGCCGGAGCTGGCCTTCCGAGACGTCGACGCCGCTCGTCGTCCAGCCCGCCTCGGCGGCGGCGAGCATGTTCAGACCGCCTCCGCAGCCGATGTCGAGCCGTCGTACCACTGGGCGATTCCGTCGTAGGCGGTCACGAATTCGATAATGCCAGCATGGTTGCGCGCTGCCTCACGATCGCAGGCTCGGACTCCGGCGGCGGAGCAGGGATCCAGGCCGACCTGAAGGCCTTTGCGGCGGCGGGTTGCTACGGGATGAGCGCGATCGTCGCGCTGACCGCGCAGAACACTCGTGAGGTCCGGTCCGTGCACGAGGCTCCGCCCGACTTCGTGCGCGAGCAGCTGGAGGCGGTCTTCGAGGACATCGGGGTCGACGCGGCCAAGACCGGGATGCTCTTCTCCCGCCGGACGATCGAAACCGTTGCCGGCTTTCTGGCGGAGCACCCCGTCCCACTCGTGGTCGACCCGGTGATGGTCGCCAGCTCCGGTGCCCGGCTCCTCCAGGCTGACGCGGTCGAGACGCTCGTGGCACAGCTCTTCCCGCTCGCGACGGTCGTGACGCCGAACCTGCCCGAAGCCCGCGCGCTCGTCGGTGAGGGCGAGCCGGCGGAGCTGGCCAGGCGGATCCACGAGCTCGGCGCGGCCGCGGTCATCGTCACGGGGGGCCACGCGGACGAGCCCGCCGACGTGCTTTACGACGGCCGCGAAGTAGTCGCTATCCGGGTGGCGCGGCACGAGAGCGGGGCGACGCACGGTGCGGGCTGCACCCACTCGGCCACGCTCGCAGCCCTGCTCGCCCGAGGGTTCTCGCTGCAGGACGCGGCCTTCGAGGCCGCTCGCGTCGCTTCGGAGGCAGTGGAGCACGGCCTCGCCGGGCTCGGCGCCGGCGAGGGCCCCGTCGACGTTCTTCGCCTCGCGTGAGCCTGCTCGACGTGGGCGAGGAAGGCTTTCTGGCCGAGCTTCGGCGTCTCGGCCTCGCCCGGCTGATCGAGGACGACGCTGCCCTCTTGGCCGGGGGCGTCGTCGCGACCGCGGACGTCCTCGTCGAGGGCGTTCACTTCCTCCTCGACAGGATCTCATGGCGTGACCTCGGCTTTCGCGCCGCGGCGGTGAACCTGAGCGACCTCGCCGCCAGCGGCGCGCGGCCGGACGGCCTGCTCGTCGTGCTCGGAGCGCCGGCCCAGACGATGGCGGAGGACGTACTCGCGATGTACGAAGGCCTGGCCGAAGCGGGCGTGCCCGTCGTGGGGGGCGACACGTCGCTCGCCAACCGCCTCTTCGTCAGCGTGACGGCGCTCGGCCGCTCCGAACGGGTCCCGGGGCGGGGCGGCGCCCGTCCAGGTGATGCCGTCGTCGTCACCGGCGCGCTCGGAGCGTCCGGCGCCGCTTTTCGTGCCGGCCGCTACGTCCGCCCACCGCTTCGCCTGGCCGAAGGCCGGGAGCTCGCCGCGCACGCTCACGCGCTGACCGACATCTCCGACGGCCTCGCGGTCGATGCCGGCCACCTCGCCTCGCGCTCGGGCTGCCGGCTGGAGATCGAGCTCGAGCGCGTCCCGCTGGCAGAGGGCGCCGAGCTCCGGGACCTCTCCTTCGGCGAGGACTACGAGCTGCTCGCGGCCGTCGAGGATCCCGGGCGGTTCAGGGTGATCGGCCGCTGCGTCGAGGGCGAGGGGGCGGCCTTCACGCTCGCGGGCGAGCCGTACGAGCTGACGGGCTACCGGCACTTCGGCTAATCGCTTGCAGAACCGGTGTCGGACGGGCACCGTAGAGGAGACGGATGGCGCGCTTTGTCATCAGACGAGTCCTGTGGGCGGGGGCGCTGTTCCTCGTCGTCACGTTTGCCGTCTACGTCCTCTACTTCATCCTGCCCACCGACCGCTCGCGCTTCATCAGGCGGACCGAGGCGAACCCGACGGAGGTTCGCGAGGCACTCCGGATCAACGGCCCGATCTACAAGGAGTACGGCACCTTCGTCTGGAACATCGTCCGCCACGGCTTCGTCGGGTACTCGTTCGTCAATCGCGAGGCCGTGACCTCGAAGATCGGCCGCGCCCTGCCGATCACCGCGTCGCTCGTCATCGGCGGCGTCCTGTTCTGGCTCGCGATCGCCGTCCCCGTGGGGATTCTCTCGGCCATCCGGCCACGCTCGCTCTTAGACAGGGTGGCGATGATCCTCGTCCTGCTCGGCATCTCGGCCCATCCGGTCTGGATCGGCCTGATGGCTTCCTACCTGCTCGGCTTCAAGCTGCACGTGATGCCGCTGGGCGGCTACTGCTCGGTCTTCGACCCGACCGTCGGCTGCGGCGGCCCCGTGCAGTGGGCGTACCACATGCTCCTGCCCTGGCTGACCTTCGCCGCCTATTTCGCCGCCGTGTACGCGCGCATGATTCGCGCCTCGGTCCTCGAGTCGCTGGACGAGGACTACGTGCGGACGGCCCGCGCCAAGGGCGCGCCCGAGCACAAGGTCCTGCGGAAGCACGTTCTCCGCAACGCGTTGCTGCCCGTCGTGACGATGCTCGGGATGGACATGGGGATCGCCTTCGGCGGCGCGCTCTTCGTCGAGACCGCGTTCGGGCTCAACGGGCTCGGCCTGCTCATCCGGAGGGCGCTCCAGCAGCAGGACCTACCGGTGATTCTCGGGGTAACCGTCTGCGCCACGACCGCGATCCTGCTCTTCAACATGGTCGTCGACATCCTCTACGCGTACATGGACCCCCGGATCGGCATCCGTCAGGGCCGCGGGCTGCACGCAGAGTCGCGGGAGGTTCCGTCCCGCTCGTCTCAGCCGGCGCTCGTCAGCCAGGGCGCCCAGACCCTCTCGTAGTGCGACCGCGGCCGGGCGCCGACGACCGTCTCCCTCGCTTCCCCGCCCTGGAAGAGGATCGCGGTGGGGATGGAGAGCACGCCGAACCGGGACGCGTTCAGCGGATGGTCGTCGATGTTCACCTTCGTGAAGACGACGCGGCCCTCGTGCTCGTCCTCGAGCTGCTCGAGGATTCCGGTCACCGCGTGGCAGGGGCCGCACCACGGCGCCCAGAAGTCGACCACGACCGGGAGGTCCGACTGGAGGACGTCCCGGTCGAACGTTTCGTCGGTGACCTCGAACATGGAGACAGTTATAGACGTCCGGCCAGGGCACGGAGCCGTAGCGCCGGCACCTGCCGGGCAGCCTCGAGCACGATCCGGCCGCTCATCTTCGAGGTTCCGGCCTCGCGGTCGGAGAACGTGATCGGCACCTCGATGACCCGGAAGCCGGCGCGCAGGGCGCGGTACGTCGTCTCGATCTGGAACGCGTAGCCGAGCGACGAGATGCCGTCCAGGTCGATCCGCTCGAGCACGGCACGGCGATAGCACTTGAAGCCGCCGGTGAGGTCGCGGACCGGGACGCCGAGCAGGACGCGGGCATAGAACGAACCCGCCCAGGAGACGAAGCGCCGTCCGGCGCCCCAGCTCACGACCGAGCCGCCCGGGATGTAGCGGGAGCCGAGCACGAGGTCGGCGTTCGCAGCCTCGGCGAGGAGACGGGGGACGTCTGCCGGATCGTGCGAGAAGTCGCAGTCCATCTCGAGAATCAGCTCCGCGCCGTCCGCGAGCGCGCGCCTGAACCCGGCCAGGTAGGCAGGCCCGAGGCCCTCCTTCTCCCTGCGGTGGAGGACGTCGACAAAGCCGAGGTCGGCGGCGAGCCGGTCGGCCAGCTCCCCCGTCCCGTCGGGTGAGGCGTCGTCGATGACGAGGACGCGGCCGTCTGGAGGGAGGACTGCAGCCAGCGCCTTGAGCATCGGCTCCAGGTTCTCGCGCTCGTTGTAAGTTGGAAGACAGATGACCGGTTTCATGCCGCGTGCCTAGTTTGCCCCGGAATGCCGATGTGGCCGGGCAGTTCGAGCTGCTTGCCGACCTGCTCGAGCTGGAAGGCGCCGAGGCGTTCCGGGTGCTCGCCTACCGCCGCGCCGCCCAGCGCATGCGCGAGAACGCCGGCTCGATCGCCGAGCTCGCGCTGGCGGGCCGGGCCAAGGAGATCTCGGGGATCGGGCAGATCATCGAGGAGAAGATCGTGCAGATCGTCGAGTCGGGAAAGATCAAGGCGCTCGCCGACCGCGAGGGCCGGATTCCGGCGGATGTCGTCCGGTTCATGCACCTGCCCGGGCTCGGTCCGAAGTCGGCCGCCAAGATCTGGCGCGAGCTCGGGATCGAGACGCTCGCGCAGCTGAAGGAGGCGGCCGAGAGCCAGCGACTGCGCACGCTGCCCGGCTTCGGGGCGAAGACGGAGGAGCGGATCATCGATGCGCTCGCAGCGGACCGCCCGGTCGAGGAGTTCAGGCCCCTGCTCGGCCAGGGACTGCCGGCGGTCCTGGCGGTCGTCTCCGAACTGCGTGACCACCCCGGCGTCGACCTCGTCTCCGAGGCGGGCAGCGTCCGGCGCCGCAAGGAGACCTTTCGCGACCTGGACATCATCGCGACGGCGGCAGAGCCGCCGGCGCTGATCGACCACTTCACGAGCCTGCCCTGGGTCGCCCAGGTGGCCGCAAAGGGCCCGACGAAGGCGACGGTCGTGTCCAACGAGGGTTTGCGCCTCGATCTGCGGGTCGTCCCGCCCGAGTCGTACGGGAACCTGCTCCAGCATTTCACCGGCTCGAAGGACCACAACGTCGCGCTCCGGGAGGAGGCCGTGCGCCGTGGGTTCTCGATCTCGGAGTACGGCGTCCAGGAGACGGAGAGCGGGGGCCTCTTCCAGACCCGGAGCGAGGAGGATCTCTATGAATACCTCGGCTACCAGTTCATTCCGCCCGAGTTGCGGGAGAACACCGGCGAGCTGGAGGTCGCAAGGCGCCGAGAGCTGCCGGAGCTCGTCGAAACGAGCGACCTCCGCGGCGATCTGCACTCGCACACCACCTGGTCCGCCGACGGACGGAACACGCTGGAGGAGATGGCGGCCGCCGCGAAGGCGCGCGGATACCGCTACCTCGCGGTCACCGACCACTCCCATTACCTCCGCGACGGGAAGATGGCGGCCCAGGCCGAGGAGATCGCCGCGCTGAACGAGCGGCTCGCGCCGTTCCGGATCCTGCGCGGCGTCGAGGTGAACATCCGCGCCGACGGGTCGCTGGACGTTTCCGACGAGGACCTCGCCGGCCGGGACTGGGTCGTCGCGTCGCTCCACACGGCCTTCGACCGGAGCCCGACCGAGCGCGTGCTGGGGGCAATGGACAGCCCGCACGTCCATTGCATCGGCCATCTCACGGGCCGAAAGATCAACCGCCGCCGGCCCGCCGACATCGACCTCGAGCGTGTGATCGCCAAGGCGCTCGAGACCCGCACGTTCCTCGAGATCAACTCGCAGCCCGACCGGCTCGATCTGCGCGACGCGCACGCCCGGGCCGTCGGCGAGGCCGGCGTGCCGATCACGGTCTCGAGCGACGCGCATCGGATCGAGGCGCTCGCGTACGTCGAGCTCGGGATCGCGCAGGCGCGGCGCGCGTGGCTGACCAGGGCGCAGATCCTGAACACGAGGACCTGGCCGCAGATCCAGAAGATGCTGAAGAAGGCGTGAACCTCCGCGAGGACGGCGCCGCGGCGATCGACTGGATCGCCTCGTACCTCGAACGCGTCCGCGACCTGCCGGTGCTCGCGCAGGTCGCCCCGGGCGAGCTCCGCTCGCGCCTTCCGGTTTCGGCGCCGGAGCAGGGCGAGCCCTTCGCGGACGTGTTGCGGGACGTCGAGGAGGTGCTGCTGCCCGCGGTCACGCACTGGCAGAGCCCGCGGTTCCTCGCCTACTTCGCGACCACCGGTTCCGAGCCGGCGATTCTGGGCGACCTTCTCGCCTCCGGGCTGAACAACGTCGGCATCATCTGGCGCGCCTCGCCGGCGCTCCAGGAGCTCGAAGAGGTGGTGACCGCATGGCTCGCGGAGCTTCTCGCTCTCCCCTCGGGTTGGCACGGCCAGCTCGAGGGCACGGCCTCGCTGTCGACGCTGGCGGCGCTGGCGGCCGCGCGTGACGCGAGCCCGGGGCGGCGGGTCGTGGTCTGCTCCGAACACGCGCACTCGTCGGTCGAACGGGCCGCGCGCCTGCTCGGGCTGGAGACACGCAAGGTGCCGGCAGACGCGGAGTTCCGGCTGCGGCCGGATCAGCTCGACCTGGACGGCGCTTGCGCCGCAGTTGCAACTGTTGGCACGACGTCGTGTGCCTCGGTCGACCCGGTCGCGGCCGTGGCCGACGCGTGCGCGTCCGTGGGCGCCTGGCTGCACGTCGACGCTGCCTACGCAGGCCCGGCCATGCTCTGCCCCGAGTTCCGTTTTGCGTTCGACGGTGTCGACCGAGCGGACTCGCTCGTCGTCAACCCGCACAAGTGGCTGTTCACGACCCAGGGCTGCTCCGCGCTCTGGACGAGGCGACCTGACGATCTGCGCGCCGCCTTGAGCCTCGTTCCCGAGTACCTCCGGACGCCGGACGAGGTCGTGAGCCTCTCGGAGTTCGGCCCGGAGCTCGGGCGGGGTTTCCGGGCGCTCAAGCTCTGGACGGTGCTGCGCTGCTACGGCCGCGCGGGGCTCCAGGAGCGGATCCGCGAGGCCGTCCGGCTGGCAGCGCTCTTCGAGGCTTGGGTTCGGAGCGAGCCCGGCTGGGAGGTCTGCGCGCCGCGCCTCTTCTCCCTCGTCTGCTTCAGGCGAGCCGCAACCGACGAAGAGAACGAGGAATTGCTCGCACGCGTCAACGCGACGGGCGAGGTGTTCATCTCGCACACGAAGCTGGACGGACGCTACGTGTTGCGGCTGGCGGTCGGGAATGCCCGGACGACCGAGGACGATGTCCGGAGAGCGTGGGAGGTGGTGCGCGAATGCGCGGGGTGATCTTCGACCTCTGGGGGACCCTCGCCGACTGGGACGCCGACGAGTCGAACGCCTTCCGGCGGACGATTGCGTCGGCCACCGGTCATGACGAGGTGCGATTCGCCGAGCTCTGGGGGCAGACCTACAGACAGCGGGAGACGGGCCCGCTCGCCGAGGCCTATCGAGCGCTCGGCGTCCCCGAGGCGGAGCTCGACCGCGTCCTCGCCGAACGCCACGCGTATACGCGCCGCACGCTTCAGCCGCGTGACGGCGTCGTCTCGACACTCCAGGAGCTCCGCCGGCGGGGCTTCCGCCTCGGCCTGGTCAGTGCCTGTTCGGAGGACGTGGCCGTCGCCTGGCCGGACACGCCCTTCGCCGGGCTCTTCGACGCGGAGGTGTTCTCGGCCACGTGCGGCTACATGAAGCCTGATCCGGAGATCTTCCTGCTGACGGCCCAGGGGGCCGGCGTGGAGCCGGACGAGTGCCTGTTCGTCGGCGACGGGGCGAACGACGAGCTGGCCGGCGCGGAGCGCGTGGGGATGCGGTCGGTTCTCATCCACCGTCTCGGGGAGGAACCGATGTGGCCGGAGGCCCGGGACTGGCCCGGCCCGCGCATCACCTCCATCGCCGAGGTGCTGGACCTCGTTTGAGCGATCGCATCGTCCTGCTGCACACGAACGACATCCACGGCCGGATCGAGGCGCTGGCCCGAATCGCCACGCTCGTCGAACGGGTCCGATCCGAGGAGCCGGAGGCGACGGTCCTCTACGCGGACGTCGGGGACATCGAAGAGACCACGACGCGGCTCTCGAATCTGACGAAGGGCGTGGCCATGCATCGGCTCCTGACGGCGGCAGGCTGCGCGGTTGCCTGTGTGGGCAACGCAGCCTGGCTTCGCTACGGCCCGCAGGTGCTGGCCGACCAGGCACGCGCGGCCGAGTATCCGCTTTTGCTCGCGAACCTCCGACCCGTCATCGGACCTTCGGACACCGCGCTCATCGACGAAATCGGATTCGTCGGCATCACCGATCCGTTCCGTGCCTTCCTCGAGGCGGGATTCGATTACGGCGTCGAGGCGTTGGACGAGGTCGAGGTCGTACGCCGCTGCGCTTCCGAGCTCCGTGCCCAGGGCGCCCGGCGCGTCGTCTGTCTCTCCCACCTCGGACTGAACGCGTTTCCGGGCGGGACGGAACCGCCCCTCTCCGACCGGGATCTCGCCGGAGCGCTCCAGGGTGAGATCGACGTCGTGCTCGGCGCCCATACGCACGACCTGCTTCCGGACGGGGAGTGGGTCGGGAACGTGCTGATCGCTCAGGCGGGCGAGTACGGCGAGCATCTGGGCCGGGTCGACCTCGACGGCGAATCGATTCGCGCCTCGGTTCTTCCGGTCGGGGAGGACGTCCCGATGCACCCGGCGGTGCTTGCCGTAGCCGAGCGGGCGGAGGCGGAGCTCGACTCCTCGCTCGAGGAGGTGATCGCCGTCCTCCAGGCGCCTCTCGATGCGGGTTGGATCGCCGACATGCTCCGCGAGCGGATGGGCGCGGAGGTCGCGCTCGTCACGTCGGGACAGGTTCTCGACCGAACGTTGCCGGCCGGACCGCTCCGCCGGCGCGAGCTCTGGGACGCCTGCCACTCGACGGCCAACCCCGGCGTCGCTGAGTTGACCGGAGTCCAGCTGCAGCAGCTGATCGACCGTGGCGGCGACCCGGAGTTCGAGCGCAGCACGACCAGGGCGCTCCGAGGGAGGCCGCGAGGCCCGCTCGAGGTCGTCGGCCTGACCGGAGCGATCGACCCGTCGAGGACGTATGTGGTCGCCGCAACCGACTTCGAGCTCGAGCAGTACGGCGGCATGGTCGAGAGCGGCTGGAACCTCCGCATCCGCTACGACTTCCCGACGATCCTCCGTGAGGCGGTCGAGGAGCGCCTGTCAGGCAAGTAACACTGTGTTACTTGATGTTCGGGGCGAGAGCAGCGAGCGTCGCGTCGTGGAGCTCCGCGCGGTAGCGCCAGAGCGCGCGGCCTGTTGCCAGGATGCGTCCGCGGATCGGTCCGGCCAGCTCTTCGACGGTTCCCCAGCGGGCCGCTTCGATCTCCCGCGGGTCCTGCGGACTTAGTAACACAGTGTTACTTGGGATCGTCCGCGCCGAGAACACGTGCGTCCGCCAATCGAGCCGCCGGTCGCCGTGGGTGAACGTCGCCTCGGTCGCGACCAGATAGCGCTCCAGCTCGATGGCGAGCCCCGTTTCTTCCAGCGCCTCGCGCAGCGCGCCGGCCACGAACGCCTCACCCTGGTGGATTCCGCCGCCGGGTGGACGCCAGATTCCAGGCTCGTAGGACGGCTTGCGGATCAGCGCGAGCCGGTCGCCGTCGAAGATGAAGAGCGTCACGTCGTGCGTGCGAGTGGGCTCGTAGGTGGCCAGGGCGTACTCCTCGGCGGACACTTCGCCCTCCCAGCGCAGGAGGGCCGGCTCGCCGTACGCCGTACGCAGCGTGGCGAGAACGACTTCGTCGACATGCATGATCCCGATCATGCCGTGGGTCAGGCGATGGTGGCGGAGCCCGGCTGTCCTCGCGGCGCTCAGCGCCATGTTGGTCACGGCCTCGGCGGGAGCGACCGGGCAACCGCGCGTGCAGGTCGCCGTCTCGAAAGCGTTTGCGGCCCAGGCCGAGACGGCCGTCGTGGCCGATCCGTCCAACGATCAGATCCTGCTCGGCGGTTCGGGCACATTCGAGCTCGGCCTCGTGCGCGTCTATTCGTCGATTGACGGGGGAGCGACCTGGGCCTCGACCGTGCTTCGGGCGCCGGGACGAAGCGACAGTTGCGCGTTCGGCGATCCTGTCGTGGGCATCGGGCTCGACGGCAGCCAGTACTACGGCTTCCTCTACGGCTCCTGCGGCGTGTTCTTCGAGAACCAGCGCCGACTCCCGAACATCTCGCTCGCGCTTGCTCGCCGTGCGAGCTCCTCGGCTCCCTGGACGATCCGGACGATCGCGCCCCACCGCAGCCCGCGCTTCGACGACAAGCCCGCGCTGGCTATCGACACGGGCCGGACGAGTCCCACGCGCGGGCGGATCTATGCCGCGTGGTCGCTGTTCGACGGCGCGCAGGACCGGATCGTGATCACGCACAGCAACGATGGCGGAGGGACGTGGTCGCCGCCGGGCCGCGTCAATGACAAGAACGACGTCGTGACCTTTGCCGGCCTCGCCGTCGGGCCGACTGGGACCGTCTACATCACCTGGGTCTCGAACGGCGACGTCCAACTCGACCACTCGGCGGACGGCACTCACTTCGGCACGGATCTCGAGCTCGACAAGGCGATCGGCATCCCGACCACGGTCAGGCAATGCGGCTTCCCGCTTGGCTCGACCGCGCTTCCAGCGCAGCCGCGACGCTGCGTAACTCCGGCTCCGCTTGTGAGCGTGGACAACTCGGGCGGCCCCCGGGCCGGCACGGTCTATGTGACCTACGGTGCTGCAGGTGAGGGCGGCAAGGAGCAGGACGTCTTCGTGGCCGCTTTCGATCCGGCGCTGCGGCAGTTGCTCGGAATGCCGGTTGGCCCCCGAAGGCAGGTCAATCCGCCAGACGGACCCATCGCCTCGGATCAGTTCCTGCCTGCCTCGGCCGTCGACCAGAGCACCGGGGACCTGTGGGTGTGCTTCTACGACACGACCGGAGATCGACATCGGATCAAGACCTGGTACTCGTGCACGGCGTCAGCCGATGGAGGCATGACGTGGGCGCGGCCGGTACGGGCTGCGAGCGCGTCGTCGAACGAGACGGTCCGGAGAGCCACGGCCTTCGAGTACGGCGACTACCAAGGGCTAGCCGTCGCGAACGGGGTTGCGCATCCCTTCTGGACCGACTCCCGCGACCTCGCTACTCGCGGCGAGGAGATCTACACGACTGTCCTGACGCGGGCCGACCTACAGCTGCCGTAGGAGCTCGAGCAGGGCATCCGGATCGGCGAGCACCAGGTCCGCGGCCACCGCGAGCTCGTTCGGCGCTTCGGTCGACGAGATTGCGACCCGCACCGCGACGTCCAGCCCGTCCAGCCCGCGAAAGGCGTCCAGGTCGGTCGTGTCGTCGCCCGCGTAGAGCGCGCGGCGGAGCTCTCGCTCCTCGAGCAGCGCGTGTACGGCCGTTCCTTTGTCCACGTCCACCGGCGGCCTGATCTCGAGCACCTTGCGGCCGAAGCGCGGCCGGAGTCCTGCGGCGAGCGCCCGCTCGGCGACGCGCTGGAGGAACTCCTCGGCCGCTTCTTCGTCCTTTGCGATGCGCCAGTGGAAGGAGGCCGTGAGCCGCTTGCGCTCGACCGGCCAGTCGACGGTGGCGACGAAGTCCTCCAGAGCGCCTCGCCACTGCTCTGCCTCGGGCGCCAGCTCGAGTCCGTGCTCGCCGACATAGATCAGCTCGGGGACGCCCACGATCCGGGCCGCGTCGTCGCCCGGCCGTCCGCTCACACAAGCGACGAGCCCGTAGCGGCCGGCCAGCCGGCGGAGCTCCTTCCGGGTGTCGTCGGGGACAGCAGCGTCCTCCGGGCGGGCGACGATCGGAGCGAGGGTGCCGTCGACGTCGAGGATCAGGGCTGCCGCCTCCGGCTTCGCCGCTAGCTGTGCGAGCAGATCCGAGGCGGACACCTTCGTAGGATAGGAGCCATGCGGCTCGTCCTGATCGGACTCGTCGCCGGCGTCTTCAGTGCGCTGTTCGGCGTCGGCGGCGGAATCGTTGTCGTGCCGCTGCTGCTGCTGCTCCAGCGCTGGGCGGAGCGCCCGGCGATGGCCACGTCGCTGGCGGCGATCGGGCTGACCGCGACCGCCGGCGTGATCGCCTACGCTTTCCACGGCGAGCTCGAGCCCGGCGCGGCTGTCCTGGTCGGCATTCCGGCGGCGTTCGGCGCCGTCGCCGGCACGGCCCTTCAGCAGCGGCTGGCCAATCGCGTTCTCTCGTTCGCGTTTGCAGCTTTCCTCACCGCCGTCGGGATCCGGATGCTGATCTGATGGGCGCGATGGCGCTGGCCGCCGCGCTCGGCCTGATCGCGGGCGTCCTCTCGGGGCTCTTCGGCGTCGGCGGGGGCATCCTCTTCGTGCCGACGCTGACGCTCGTGCTGGGCCTGACGCAGCTTCACGCCGAGGCCTCGTCGTTGCTGGCGATCATCCCGCCCGTGGCCGTCGGAACGTGGCGCCAGCAGCGTTACGGAAACGTGCGCTGGAAGCCTGCCCTCGTCCTCGGACTGAGTGCCGTGGCAGGGGTCGAAGGGGGTGTCCAGATCGCCGAAGCCCTGCCCGAGCACATTCTGAGACGCCTCTTCGCGGTGCTGGTGCTCGCCGTCGCGGCTCAGGTTGCCTGGCAGGCGAGGCGCAAGTAGCCCTATTCTTGGGCCGTGACCACGCCGGAGGAGGTCTGGATTCCGCTCGTTGACGAGCCGATCGGCCGGATCGTCGCGCAGATTCAGCACGAGAACCCCGAGATCGAGCGGCTCGTCCACTCGGCCCACCGGGTCCTCGCCTTCCGGACCTTCGCCTACATTCGCGTCGGCATCCTGCTCGGGCAACTGCTGGTCGACGAGGACGTCGGGCCCTACGACGGCACCGAGAACTGGGTCGACCAGTTGCTCGCAAATCCGCGACACCGCGCCGCGGTCGAGCGGGAAGTGCGTGCCGTGGCCGAGGAGATCGCGGCGGAGCGGGCGCACCCCGACGAGGCTCCGCTGGGACCCGACGAGACCGTGCGCGAGCGCTTCCGCGAGTTCGCGCGGGCGGTTCCCCGGGAATAAATCCGCAACTTCCGGGATTTGTTTCCGGACGTTCGCCCATAATGATCAGGATGCGGAAACGCCTGCAGGCGTGTGCGCTCGTATTCGGCCTCGCGTTTGCGGCTGCCGGTGCGTCCTCCGGCGCGACCGGCCCGCCCTCTTCGGCCAGGGCCGTCGTCATTCAGGTCAACTCCGCGACCGGCGGGGGATCATCGGCGGGAGCCGTTTCCGCGCCGCCCGACGCCGTGGCTCTCGGGGGCTTCGCCTATCCCGACGATGGCTCGATCGCGTCGGTCGGGTCGGTTTCGGCCAAGGCTTCGGCCGCCAGCTCGAAATCGGGCTCGTCGGCTAGCGCCTCCGCGTCGGTAGGCTCGCTCTCCCTCTTCGGTGGTGAGATCACCGCCGACGCCGTGGTCGGCTCGGCGCACGCAGCCGCTGGAGCGACGGGCGGGACGGGAGACTTTGCGAGCGCAGGCGTCTCGAACCTCGTCGCCCTCGGCCAGTCCGTCGGCTCGTCGCCCGGTACCCAGGTGAGCCTTGCCGACTGGGGCTATCTGACGGTGCTCTCGGAGTCGGTCGCCCCGGGCACGGCTCAGGGGGCGCCGAGCTATCAGGAGTCGATGACCGCGCTCGTCGTCCATCTGACGGCGGATCACGGTGGGCTGGCGGCCGGCAGTGAGATCGTGATCGGCTACGCCCAGGCGGCCGCGCAGGGAACCAACCCGGCGCCTCCGCCTCCGCCGCCCACGACGACGGCGGAGCTGCCCACGACCACCGAGACGACTCCTCCTCCGCCTGCGCCGGCGCCCAGGCAGTCACGAAAGAAGTCCGAGAACCATCCGCCGTCTCCGCCCGCTTCGACCAAGGCGACGGCCAAGCCGAAGCGCAAGGCCCCCCTGCGGCCGCCAGAGCCGGTCGAGGCGGGGTCGGGCCCGAGGCTTCCGGTCATACACAATGCGCCGCTGACGGTCACCCCGAAGCTGACGGGAAAACGCTACGTGTTCCCGGTCTACGGGCCGTCGTCCTTCACCGACACGTTCGGTGCGCCGCGCGCGGACGTGTCCTGGCATCACGGCGACGACATCTTCGCCCCGCTCGGAGCGCCGGTCCTCGCCGTCGCAGACGGGATCGTCTTCTCCGTCGGCTGGAACCACCTCGGCGGGTACCGCCTCTGGCTCAAGGACGACGCGGGGAACCAGTTCTACTATGCCCACCTCTCCGCGTATTCGCCCCTGGCGGTGAACGGGCGACGCGTGCAGGCGGGCGCCGTGCTCGGCTTCGTCGGCAACACGGGTGACGCCGTCGGGACGCCGTATCACCTGCACTTCGAGGTGCATCCGAAGCAAATGCTCAACCTGGGCTACGACGGCGCGGTCGACCCGACGCAGTACCTGGACGCCTGGCGGCACCTGCAGGACGTCCGCCTCACACCGGTCGGCTGGACGCTGCCGGCCACGAAGGCGAAGCACGGTGTGAAGCCCGCTCCCTCACCCGGCGCGATCCTCTTGCAGGCCGAGGACATCTCGACGGCGAGCGGGCTCGATCCAGGCTCGCTCCAACGCGTCCTGGCGCCGCTGGAGCACGAGGGCGACGGGGCGCTCGTCGGCGCACACCAGGCTCCGCCGAGCGGCCCCCACCCGACCAGGACGCTGCGGGCCTCCTAGTTGTTGTTGTTGGTCGAACCCCCGGACTCGTAGCCGAAGTCGTCGCTGCCGCCCAGCAGCGTTTCCTTCAGCCACTTGCGCGTGTCGGAGCCCGTGACCGGGTTGAACAGGATCCCGATCGCGATTCCGCTCAGGAGCAGCATCGTCTTGCGCCCCTTGTGCGACTCGTGGCCGCCCTGTACGCGGTCGGCTGCGGTGCGCAGCTCCTCGATCACGCGCCGTAGGTTGTCCTGGATGTCCTTGTCGGTGGCGGCACGCTTCGCGACCGTGACGGGGTCGCGCCTGCCGATCAGCTCGTCGTACACCTCGCGCGCCGCCGTGAAGGCGTTGCGCAGGTTGTCGCGCAGCTCCTCGTCATGGATCGCGCGGTCGACGTACGGTTTGACGGTGCTCGCCGCGTCGGAAACCCTTTCCTTCGTCTTCATGCTCGGCTCGTCCTTTCGGTCGTTTGTGCGAGGAAACGTACCCTTCGGCCGCGCGAGCAAAACGGTCCGGTCGGCGCTTCTGGTCTTCCTGGCCCTGGTTCTCGCGGGCTGCGGCGGCGGGGGCGGGGGCGGCGGCAAGCAGGAGCCCATCGCTACCCAGCGCGTGTCCGGGCCCGGATTCGCCTTCGAGGTGCCGGCGGGCTGGCTCGTGACGCGAACGACGCGGACGATCACCGTTGCACCGCCCAAGGCTGGGCCGGAGCTCGTCCAGGTGCTCTACTTTCGGCTCAGCAAGCCGTTCCGGCCGAGTCTGTGGGCCAAGGTCGTCCGCGAGATCGACGCGGCCACGAAACAGCTCGCAAAGCGGCTGAAGGGGACGGCGAGCCCGGGGAAGACGGTCCGCGTCGGCGGGATCCGCGGTCGCCAGTACGAGCTCTCCTTCACGAAGGGCGGCACCGCACTCCGCGAGCGCATCACGTTCCTCCTGCGCGCCCGGCGCGAGTTCGAGCTGCTCTGCCAGTGGAGTACGAAGGACGGCGAGCCCGAGGCCTGCCGCGTCCTGACCGCGAACTTCAGGCCCGGGTAGCGCCCGCGGCGGCCTGGCGGTCACCGCGCGCGCTCCGGCGAGCCTGCAGGGGCATCACGTTCTCGAATGCAGCCTGCAGCACCTCGTCGACCGAGTCGACCAGGATGAACTCGATCTGCTCGCGCGCCTCCGGCGGGAGGTCCTCGAGGTCGGCCTCGTTCTCCCGCGGGAGAACGATCCGCCGGATTCCTGCGCGCTGCGCGGCCAGCACCTTCTCGCGGACGCCGCCGATCTGCAGCACCTGACCGGTCAGCGTGATCTCGCCCGTCATTGCCACGTCCTCGGAGACGGGCTCGCCGCGGACGAGGGAGACGATCGCGGTCGCGATCGTGATCCCCGCCGAGGGTCCGTCCTTCGGGACCGCCCCCGCCGGGACGTGAACGTGGATGTCGTTCTCCTCGAACCACTTCGGGTCGAGGCCCAGCGACCCGGCGTGCGAGCGCACCCACGAGTGCGCGGCCGAGGCCGACTCCTGCATGACCTCACCCAGCTGTCCGGTCACCTTCAGGTTTCCGCTTCCCGGGAAGGCCGCCGCCTCGATGAAGAGGATGTCGCCGCCGACGCTGGTGACGGCGAGGCCCGTGGCCACGCCCGGATCGGCCGTGCGCTTCCGCACCTCTCCAGCGAAGCGCCGCGGGCCGAGCCAGCTCCGAACCTTCGCCTCGTCGATCCGGATCCGCTTCGCCTTGCCCTCGGCGACCTGCCGGGCCGCCTTGCGGCAGAGCGCGGCAAGCTGCCGCTCGAGGTTCCGGACACCGGCCTCGCGCGTGTACTCGCGGATGACCAGGCGCAGGGCGGCGTCCTGTAGCGAGATCTGCCTCGACTGGAGCCCGTGTGCCTGCACCACCTTTGGCCACAGGTAGCGCTTGGCGATCCCCAGCTTCTCCTCTTCGGTGTAGCCCGAGAGGTGAAGCACGTCCATCCGGTCGAGCAACGCACTCGGGATCGTGTCGAGCTGGTTCGCGGTGCAGATGAAAAGCACCTTGGACAGGTCGAACGGCAGATCGAGGTAGTGGTCGCGGAAGGACGAGTGCTGCTCCGGGTCGAGGACTTCGAGCATCGCGCTCGCCGGGTCGCCGCGGAAATCGGCTCCCATCTTGTCGATCTCGTCGATCAGGAAGACCGGATTGAGCGACTCGCAGTCGCGGAGTGCACGGATGATCGTCCCCGGCATCGCACCGATGTAGGTGCGGCGGTGGCCGCGAATCTCGGCCTCGTCGCGGACCCCGCCGACCGAGATGCGCGCGAACTTCCGCTCCAGGGTGCGCGCGATCGACTGCCCCAGTGAGGTCTTGCCGACCCCGGGCGGGCCGACGAAGCAGAGGATCGGACCGGAGAGGTCGTCCTTCAGCTTGGAGACCGCGAGGTACTCGAGGATCCGCTCCTTGACCTTGTCGAGGTCGTAGTGGTCCTCGTCGAGGATCTTGCGGGCGCGGCGGAGGTCCAGGTTGTCGGGGGTCGTCTTCCCCCACGGGAGCGAGAGGATCCACTCGAGGTAGGTGCGGATGACCCCGTACTCGGCTGCCGCGGAAGGCAGCTTCTCGAGTCGCGCGAGCTCGCGCTCGGCCGCCTTGCGGGCCTCTTCGCTCAGGGGCTTTTCGTCGATTCGGCTCCGCAGTTCGTTGACGTCGGCCTGCTCGCCTTCGGCCTCGCCCAGCTCTTCGCGGATCGCCTTCAGCTGCTGGCGGAGGAAGAACTCGCGCTGGCCCTTGTCGATCTCGGAGGCGACCTGGGACTGGATCTTCGAGCCGAGCTCGGAGACCTCGAGCTCGCGGGTCACGATCGCCGAGACCTTGCGCAGCCGCTCGAGCACGTCGGCCTCCTCGAGCAGCCCCTGCCGTTCCTCGGTCTTCAGGCGGAGCGTCGACGCGATCAGATGTGTTAGGGCGCTCGGGTCGTCGACGTTCGCGGCGGCGATCTGAAGCTCCTCGGGCAGGTACGGGACGAGCCCCACGATGCGGCCGAACATGGTCTGGACGTTTCGCGTCAGCGCCTCGAGCTCCCGCGCCCGCTCCTCGTCGACGACGTCCGGGACCTCCGTGAACGCCCCGATCAGGTAGGGATCCTCCTGCACGCGCCGTTCGAGCTTGATGCGCCGCAGGCCCTGGACGAGGATCCGCAGCGTCCCGTCCGGGACGCGGATCAGTTTGTGGACGATCGCGGCGGTGCCAACCTCGTAGAGGTCGTCGAAACCCGGCTCCTCCGCCTCCGGGTTGCGCGTGGTGACGAGCGCGACCAGGCGCTCCCCGCCGGCGACGTCGTCGATCAGGCGGATCGAGCGCTCCTGGCCGATGGCCAGCGGCGTCATCGACTGCGGGAAGACGACCGTCTCCTTGAGCGGGAGCACGGGCAGCTCCGGCGGGATCTCGATGCCCTCGCCGACGGGCTCCAGCTCTTCCGGGAGAACCTCGGTCACGTCCTCGTCTTCACCTCGATCACGGTGCGCTCCTTACGCGTCACCTTCGGTCTCACGGGGATGACGATCCTCAGCAACCCCTTCTCGTAGCGCGCGCGGGCGCCCTCGACGTCGAGGTCGTCCTCGAGCGAGACCTGACGCTCGAAGTAGCCGTAGTCGATCTCCATCTGCCGGAACGATGGGCGGTCGGCGGTCGGTGGGCGGCGCCGTTGGCCTGAGACCAGAAGGGTGCTGCCGACGACGTCGACGCGGACGTCGGAGGGCTCGATTCCGGCAAGATCGAGGACGACGACGAGCTCCGGTGGATCCGCGGTTCGGTAGCAGTCGGTCGGCGGCCGGAAGCCCTGGCGGAGCCCGGCAATCCGCGGAAGCTGCCACAGGTCCGCGATCAGTTCCTGGATCTCACCCTGCAGATGTCCGAGGTCTCGGCGGCCACTCATGTCAGGGAGAGTAGCCCTGGTGCGGCTTTCTTCGGCCGGCGCCGCCCGGGAGCGCCTTGTAGCCTCGCGCCCGTGATCGAAGCCTGGACACGGGGCTGCCTTCGGTTTCGCTGGCCGATCCTCGCGTTCTGGCTGTGCGTGCTCCTGGCGGGCGGTTACGCGACGGCGCATATCTCGTCGCTCCTTTCCAACACCTTCACCGTCCCCGGCACTGACTCCGAACGGGTGCGCTCGATCCTCGAGCGCGAGTTCGGCGACCGCAGCGACGGCAGCTTCACCGTGGTTTTCGCCCTCGCCCGGCCCGCCGAGACGAAAGCCCTCGCCGAGCTGCAGCGGCGAGTAGACCGCGCCGCCCGGGTCGTGCCGAGCGGCAAGGCCGAGCCGTTGCGGGTCGCGTCGCCCACGCTCGTCTACGGCGACGTCGTCTCGACCCTCGACCTGGCTGCCGCCAAGGGGTACACGGACGACCTGTTACGGGCGGTCGGCCAGCCGCCGGGCGGCCGCGGCTACGTGACGGGGGCGGCGGCCATCCAGCACGATCTCGACCCGATCTTCTCGCAGGACCTGACCAAGGGCGAGGGGATCGCGCTCCCGATCGCGCTGGCAGTCCTGATCGCGGTCTTCGGCCTCTCCTGGGCGGTGACCCTCCCCTTCCTGACCGCAGCTTCGACGATTACCGGGACGCTCGGGATCGTCTACATCGTCGCGCACTTCCTGTCTACGGCGACCTACGTCACGAACCTCGTGCAGCTGATCGGGCTAGGGATCGCGATCGACTACTCGCTCCTGATCATCTACCGCTTCCGCGAGGAGTTGCTCCGCGACGGGACGAGGGACGACGCGATCGTGCGGACGATGCAGACGGCCGGCCGCGCGGTCGTCTTCTCGGGCGCGGCGGTCGCGGTCGGCCTCGCGCTGCTGCTCTTCATGCCGTTGCCGTTCATGCGCTCCATGGGGGTCGGCGGCTTTCTGATCCCGATCGTCTCGATCGCGGCGGCGTCGACCCTCCAGCCGGCGCTCCTGTCGCTCTACGGTGCGCGCGGCGTCCGGCGGGTGCACGTTGCGGACTTCCTGCGTCGGCGGCTCCGTCTGCCGCTGCACCACTTCCGCGGCACCGGCGACGAGGACCAGGGCTTCTGGGCGCGCCTGGCGCGCTCGATCATGCGGCGCCCGGCGGTGTACCTCGCCGTCGGCGCCTCGGTTCTCGTCGCGGCGGCCGTGCCGCTGTACGCGCTCCAGCTGACCCCCGGCTCGGTGCAGGGAATCCCGCGCAGCCCCCAGGCGATCCACGGCTTCGACCTGCTGACGGCCGCCGTCGGACCCGGCGTGATCTCGCCCACCCAGGTGCTCGTCGATGCGGGCGAGGGCCGTTCGGCGCTGCCTGCGCCGATCCAGGCGGGGATCGGACGGCTGATCGGCGCCGTACGGGCGGATCGGGAGGTGGCCGCCGTCTTCTATCGCCCCGGGGGGCGCTTCATCTCGCCGGACGCCCGGTATGCGCAGGTGATCGTCGCCGGCAAGCACGAGTACGGCACCCAGGAGGAACAGGCTTTCGTCCACCGATTGCGCGGCACGCTGATCCCCGAGGCCGGCTTTCCGAGCGGCGTACGGGCGCTCGCGGGAGGCGGGCCGCCGCAAGGCGTGGACTTCCTGACGGTCGCCTACGACGCCTTTCCGTGGCTCGTCGCAGCCGTACTCGTGCTCACGTACATCCTGCTCCTCCGCGCCTTCCGCTCCGTCCTGCTCCCGCTGAAGGCGGTGCTGCTCAACCTGCTCTCGGTGGCGGCGAGCTACGGCGCACTCGTCATCGTCTTCCGCTGGGGCGCGGGCGAGGCCGTCGGTCTCTACCAGTACCCCCAGATCGAGGGCTGGATCCCGATCTTCCTGTTCGCGATGCTCTTCGGGCTCTCGATGGACTACGAGGTCTTCCTGGTCACGCGGATGCGGGAGGCGTGGGACGAAGAGCCCGACAACACCGTCGCCGTGGCCCGCGGGCTCGAGCGAACCGGGCGCATCGTGACCGCTGCGGCGATCGTCATGGTCGCTGCGTTCTCGGGCTTCGTGGCCGGTCGTATCCTCGGGCTCCAGGAGTTCGGGCTCGGGCTGGCGGTGGCGATCTTTCTCGACGCGACGATCGTCCGGGCGATTCTCGTGCCCTCGCTGATGGCGATCATGGGTCGGTGGAACTGGTGGCTGCCGGCCCGGATCGCGCGGTTCGTTCGCGTCGCTCCCTCGCCACTCACCGGCAAGTAGCAGTCATCTGGCTGATCCAGGTTCTTTCGCACCCCGAGTAACCGAAGTAGCATCCGCCGGCGATGGCGGACCCGAAGCTGAAGGGAGTGATCCTCGCCGGCGGAGCCGGCACCCGGCTCGCGCCTCTGACCCGGATCACGAACAAGCACCTGCTCCCGATCTACGACCGCCCCATGGTCACGTACGCGATCGAGGCGCTGGTGTCGGCCGGTGTGAGCGAGGTCATGCTCGTCACCGGAGGCGTGCACGCGGGCGAGTTCTTCCGTCTGCTCGGTGACGGGCACTCGTACGGAATCGACCGGCTTTTCTACGCCTACCAGGAGCGGGAGGGCGGGATCGCGGACGCCCTCGGGCTCGCCGAGCGCTTCGTCGCCCGCGACCGGGCGGCGGTCATGCTCGCCGACAACGTCTTCGAGCGCTCCCTCCGCCCCGCGATCGAGAACTTCCTGGCCCAGGAACGCGGCGCCCGCATCGTGCTCGCGCCGATGGAGGAGCCCGAGCACCTCAGGCATCTGGGCGTTCCGGAACTCGACGGCGAAACGGTTGTCCGCATCGTCGAGAAACCCGCCGACCCGCCGTCGAACTACGCCGTCACCGGCGTGTACTTCTATGACGAGGCCGTCTGGGACTTCCTCCCGAGCCTCTCTCCGTCTGCTCGCGGAGAGCTCGAGATCACCGACGTGAACAACTGGTACGTCGGCCAGGGCGGCATGGAGTACGACATCGTCGAGGGCTTCTGGGGCGACGCCGGCGAGTCGATCGACGCCTACTACGCCGTCAACGACTTCGTCCGGGCCAACGGGGCGAACAAGCCGTGATCGAGCGGATCCGGCGGATCCCGCTCGAGCGTTTCGAGGACGCGAGGGGCTGGTTCTTCGAGCTCTACCGGGAGAGCCGCCTGCCGAAGCCCGCCCGGCAGACCAACGTCTCCTTCTCACGTCAGGGCGTGATCCGCGGGCTTCACTATCACGAGCGCGGACAGGACGACCTCTTCGCTTGCCTGCAGGGCACGGCGCGCGTCGTGGTGCTCGATCCGGCGACCGGCGAGACCTTCACCGAGGACATCGGCGACGACAATCTGGTCGCGATCTACATTCCCGGCACCCTTGCCCACGGGTTCGAGGCGCTGACCGACCTGATCTTTCTGTACCACGTGACCGAGGAGTACGAGCCGGCCCATCCGGACGAGCACGGGCTGCCGTGGGACGACCCGCGCGTCCGGCCGCTCTGGAGGACCCAATCGCCGATCCTCTCGGAACGAGACCGAAACGTACCTTGATCACGGGTGCGGGCGGCCAGCTCGGCCGCGCGCTCGCCGAGGCATTTCCAGGCGCCGACGCTCGAACCCGCACCGAGCTCGACGTCACACGGCCGATCGAGCTCGATCACGTCCCCGGTCTTGTCCTGCACGCGGCAGCGTGGACCGACGTGGACGGGGCGGAGTCCGACCCGGCAGGCGCCGCGGCTGCGAACGTAGAGGGGACGCGAAACGTCGCCGCCCTGGGGGCGCCGGTCGTGTATTTCTCGACCGACTACGTTTTCGACGGTACCAAGGGGGAGCCGTACGTCGAGTCCGACGTGCCGATGCCGATCTCGGTCTACGCGCGGACGAAGCTCGACGGCGAGCGAGCACTCGGCGAGGGGTGGATCGTGCGGAGCTCGTGGCTCTTCGGCCCGACAGGGCACAACTTCGTTCGCACGATGCTGCGGCTCGGCGCCGAGCGCGAGGAGGTGGCGGTGGTCGACGACCAGCGCGGCACGCCGACCTACGTGGGTCACCTGGCGGAGGCGGCACGCCAGATCGTGGAGCTGCCCTTCGGCCTCTATCACGTTGCCGCAAATGGCTACTGCACCTGGGCCGAGTTCGCCGAGGCGATCTTCGCGGAGGCGGAGCTCGCCTGCCGCGTGCGCCGGATCACGACGGCGGAGCTGGGCCGTCCGGCGCCGAGGCCCGCGTACTCCGTCCTCGCGAGCGAACGGCCGGAGACACCGCCGCTCCCGCACTGGCGCGACGGGTTGAAGGAGTGCCTCCAGACGATGTCGTAGCATCCGCCTCTTGCTTCGCCTCGTCGCTTGGCTCCAGGTCCTCGTCGTCGCCGCGACCATCTCGGCGGGCTGCGGCGCTTCGAGCGCCAAGCGGTCCCAGGCGGCACTTTCGCGCCCGATCCCCACGAGCTATCCCGGCGCCGCCGCTTCGAAGTCCGACCTCGCACGCTGGATGGGCGCCACAGCCTACGCCGCGGGCCTGCCGCCGGAGCTCCCGGTCATGGCCGCCCTCGCCGAGTCGGGCCTGGCGAATCTGTCCGGCGATTCCGACTCGCTCGGCTTCTTCCAGATTCCAGCGCGTATCTGGAACAAGGGGGACTACGCGGGCTACCCCGACAAACCGGAGCTTCAAGTGAAATGGTTCATCGACCAGGCGCTTGCGATCGATCAGCGACGACGCCTCGCCGGCGTCGACACGAAGGACGATTCGACGTGGGGCGAATGGATTGCAGACGTCGAGCGTCCTGCGGCGCAGTTTCGCGGCCGCTACCAGCTCCGGCTCGCCGAGGCCCGACGCCTGCTCGGTAGCTAGCGGGGCTACCTGCCGGGCACCAGCGTTAGGCTGTCGCTCGTGCGCCTGCTCGTCACCGGAGGGGCCGGGTTCATCGGCTCGGCGTTCGCCAAGCGCGCGGTTGCGCGCGGGAACGAGGTTGTCGTGCTCGACAAGCTGACCTATTCGGGGAACCTGGAGAACCTCGCGGGGCTCGACTGTCAGTTCGTTCGGGGCGACATCGCGGACGCGGACGCGGTCGCCCAGTGCGGACGCGGCTGTGAGGCTGTGGTCAATTTCGCTGCCGAGAGCCACGTCGACCGTTCGATCCTCGGCCCGGCCGAGTTCATCCAGACCGACGTCTTCGGAACCCACGTGCTTCTCGAGTGGGCGCGCGTCAGCGGTGCCCGCTACCTCCAGGTCTCGACCGACGAGGTCTACGGCGACCTGCCGCCGGGCGCTGCATCGACCGAGGACGATCCGCTCCGCCCTTCGAGTCCCTACTCGGCGTCCAAAGCCGGCGGCGACCTCCAGGTACTGGCGTACGTTCGGACGTACCGCGTCAACGCTTCGATCACGCGGGGTGCGAATACCTACGGGCCGTACCAGCATCCCGAGAAGCTGGTCCCGCTGTTCGTCACGAACGCCCTCGATGGTGAGCCGCTGCCCGTCTACGGCGACGGCCGCCAGCGCCGGGAATGGCTCCATGTCGACGACCACTGCGCCGGGATCGAGCACGTTCTCGCGGGCGGAGGCCGGGGCGAGGTCTACAACGTCGCCGGCGCCGAGCACGAGAACCTGGACGTCACGGACCGGATCCTCGAGCTCACCGGCGCCGACCGAGCTCTCATCCGGCACGTCGAGGACCGTCCGGGCCACGACCGCCGCTATGCGCTCGACTCGACGAAGCTGCGCTCGATGGGTTGGAAGCCGCAGGTCGGGTTCGAGGACGGCCTCGCGCAGACCGTCGCCTGGTATCGCGAAAACCGCGCGTGGTGGGAGGCGGTCAAGGGCGGCGAGTACCGCGAGTACTACGAGCGCCAGTACGGCGAGCGGCTCAAGGCTTGAGTCCGCGCCCGGTCTACTGGAAGCCGAAGTATGGGACGAGGTCGAGCCGCCATCGGGCCTGGGTGAACCGCGAGACCGCCCGGGCGCGGGCGCTGCAGCGAGGGCGTGGGCCCTCGCTGCTTCATAGGCTGCGCGCCTTCCTTCGCTGAGGGCGAAACGGGCTAGCGCATTGCGTGGGTGAGGATGTCCGGTCCGCCGGTCGAATACTTCGGCTAGCCTGATTTGCCCGCGCTCTCCATGCCCAGCCGTGTGACTCTTCTTGCTGCCGGGGCGCTCGCGTCTGTAGCTCTCGTCGCGTCACCGGCTCCCGCGCGCCGCGCCGCGCCGCTCGCGAAGTCGGCGACGACCTTCGTCATCTCCGGACACGGTTGGGGGCACGGCGTCGGCCTTGCCCAGTACGGCGCGTTCGGGTACGCGAAGCACGGTTGGACGTATGACCAGATCCTCGCCCACTACTACCCGGGCACGGTTCTGGGTGCCGCCCCTGTTTCCAAGGTTCGGGTGCTCCTGGCCGAGCAGAAGGCGAAGGCCGCGATCACCTCGGCTGCTCCGTTCCGTGCCCGTGACTCAACCGGGGTGGTGCGCTCCTACAGCGCCGGGCCCGTTGTGGTGAGCGCCTCGGGGGTGAACCTCGTCCTGCCGGTCACGTTCCTGCCGGGGGCCGCGCCGCTGCAGCTCGACGGCAAGGCCTATCGCGGGACGATCGAGTTCTCGCTCGCCGGCAAGCGGCTGAACGGCGTGAACACGGTCGGGATCGACCAGTACCTCTACGGGGTGGTCGCCTCCGAGATGGAGTCGGACTGGCCGGCCGAGGCGCTCGAGGCTCAGGCCGTCGCCGCGCGTTCGTACGCGCTCTACAACCGTCACGCCGGCAGCTTCGATCTCTACGCCGACACCCGGAGCCAGGCCTATGGCGGCGTGGCCGCAGAGGCGGATTCCGCGCGGGCCGCCGTCGACGCGACCGCGGGCCGCGTCCTCCTCTACAACGGCAAGGTCGCCGACACGTTCTTCTACGCCAGCTCCGGAGGACGGACGGCTGACGCGACCGAGGTCTGGTCGGACAAGCCGATTCCCTATCTCGTGTCGGTGGACGACCCGTACGACACCCTCTCGCCCTACCACGACTGGGGCCCGGTGGTGCTGACCGCGGAGCAGGTGGGGAAGGTCCTCCAGATCAGCGGTCTGCAGGACCTGGTGACGAACACCGGCCCCTCCGGGCGGGCGCGGACGATCACCGCCTCGGGCGTCCTCGGCGACGTGGAGGTCGACGGCTCGGCGTTCCGCCGGGCGTTCGAGCTGCGTTCCACCTGGCTCACGATCGGCGAGCTCGCGCTCGACCGGCCGCCGTCGGTGCTCGTCTACGGGGCACGGATGAAGCTGACCGGGCGCGTCCGGGGCCTGAAAGGCAGCGTCCTCGAGCAGCGGGTGCCGGGCTCCGTGTGGCGTACGACGCCGGCGTTCGCCTCCGGTTCCGGCGGCAATTTCGCCGCCGTGATCGCCCCGAAGCAGACGATCGAGGTCCGGCTCCGGTACGGCACGATCGTCGGTCAGACGGTCCGGCTCGTCGTCGTGCCGAACGTGGCCGCGACTGCGTCGGCCGACGGCACCGGCATCGGGGGCCGGGTTCGTCCCCTCGTCGCCGGCGCCAGTGTCGAGGCTCAGAAGCTGAGCGGCAAGACGTGGGCGACGGTCGACAGCATCGCGCCCGACTCGACCGGTCGCTTCGTGCTCCAGCTCAGCCCGGGCGACTACCGGATTCGCTACGCCCCTGGTGGCGGCCTCGGCGCCGGCTATTCCGGCGTGATCGCCGCCGGCGGCTAGGCGTCCAGAAGCTCCTCGGGCGGCACCTCGCGCAGGGGCCGAGCCGGGTTCCCGACGACGATGGTGCGGGCCGGGACGTCTCGGACGACGACCGCGCCCGCGCCGACGTAGGCCTCCTCGCCGATCTCGACGCCGGGACAGAGGACCGCGCCGCCGCCGATGCGGGCACCGCGACGAATCGTCGGGCCCTTCATCAGCTCCAGGCGGCGTTCGGTCCGGCCCATGAAGTTGTCGTTCGTGGTCACGACGCACGGCGCGATGAAGACGCGCTCCTCGAGCGTCGAGTACGCGGTCACGTAGGCGTTCGCCTGGATCCGGGTCATCGCCCCGATGGTGGTGTCGTTCTCTACGACCGACCCGCGCCCGACGACGACGTCGTCGCCGATCAGGCAGCGTTCGCGGACGCAGGACTGGTCGCCCACGATCACGCGCTCGCCGAGCCGTGTCCCCGCGAAGACGATCGCGCCCGTGGAGACGATCGTCCCGGCGCCGAGCTCGGCGGCGGGCAGCGGGTCGCGCTTCGCCGTCGACCGGGCCGCCAGCGTCGGCTGCTTCCCGACGACCGCGTACTCGAGCACCTTCACACCGTCACCGAGCACCGTTCCCGGATAGACGATCGCCGTCGGGTGAACCTCCGCGGCGACGCCTCCGTCAGCCACGCAGGGACTCCGTGAGCCGCTCGAGCGCGGCGACGACCATTGCCCCGTCACGCGCGACCTTCAGCCGGTCTCCGTCGCCCGAGACGAGCTCGAGGAAGTGCCGGCACTCGCGCTTCAGCGGTTCGTCCGTGGCGATCTTCGGGATGTAGATGTCGCCGGTGCGCGTCTGCCATTCGCCGTAGGTCTCGGCCCGCTTCCACGGCGCCTTCTCGTAGACGGTGACCTTGCGCTCCAGCTCCATGTCGTCGAACACGGCCATTTTCTCGCGGCCGACCACCGTCAGTCGCCGCATCTTGTGCGGGTCGAGCCACGAGAGGTGCATGTGCGCGATCTTCCCCGAGGGAAAGCGGAGGTAGCAGAAAACGACGTCCTCGACCCCTTCGGTGAGGAAGTCGCGCCCGTGCGCCACTGCCTCCTCGGGCTCCTCGTCGAGTAGGTGGAGAATGACCGAGAGATCGTGGACGCCGAGCGACCAGAGCGCGTTCTCGTTCGTCCGCACGATCCCGAGGTTCTGGCGGTTGCCGTAGACGCACAGCACATCGCCGAGCTCGCCCGAGTCGACCAGCTCCTTCAGCTTCTCCACGCCCGGGTGATAGAGCAGCAGATGCCCGGGCATGAGCACCAGGTCGCGGTCGGCGGCCAGCGCGACCAGCTCGTCCATCTCGGCAGCCCGCATCGCCGGAGGTTTTTCGACCAGAACGTGCTTGCCCGCGGCGAGGGCGCGGCGCGCGAGCTCGTAGTGGGTCGGCACGGGCGTGGCGATGACCACGGCGTCGAGGTCGTCGTCGGCCAGAAGGTCTTCGAACTCGCCCGTCACCTTGGCGTCGGGATAGCGCGCCGCGACCGGCGTGCGCCGCTCCTCGCTCAGGTCACAGAGCCAGGCGAGCGCGCCGAGCTCGTCGAAATTGCGGGCTAGATTGGGGCCCCAGTAGCCGAGGCCCGCCACGGCGATTTTCACAACTTCCAGACTTTCGCGGCGTCGGCCCCGTTGCCTCCGGTGGCGTTGCGGAAGTCGACGACCACGTTCGCCTTCTCGGCGACGTCCGCATAGTCGATCGTCGAATGCGCGGTCACGATCACGACGCAGTCGTAGGCGCCGGGATCGAGTGCAACCGAGCGCTCCCCGTCCAGGTCGGGGACGTGGGGGTCGTGGTAAGAGACCTCCGCGCCGGCCTTCCGCAAGAGCTCGATCAGCTTCAGGGCCGGCGATTCCCGGGTGTCCGAGATGTCGGCCTTGTACGCGACGCCGAGCACGAGGATCGTCGAGCCTTTGAGCGACCGCTCGGCCCCGTGGTTGAGCGCCTGGGAGACCAGCGAGCGGCAGTAGTACGGCATGTCCTCGTTGACCTTTCCGGCCAGCTCGATGAACTCCGTGTAGAAGCCGTACTCACGCGCTTTCCAGGTCAGATAGAAGGGGTCGATCGGAATGCAGTGCCCGCCGAGGCCGGGGCCGGGCTTGAAGCTCATGAACCCGAACGGCTTCGTCGCGGCCGCGTCGACCACCTCCCAGACGTCGATCCCCATCCGCTCGCAGAGTTGAGCGAGCTCGTTGACGAGGGCGATGTTGACCGAGCGGAAGATGTTCTCCAGGAGCTTCGTCAGCTCGGCGGCCTCGGGCGAGGAGACCGTGTGCACCGAGTCAACCGCGGCGCCGTACAGCTCTGCTGCGCGAGCGGTGCAGGCATCGGTGATCCCCCCGACGATCTTGGGGACCGTCTTCGTCGTCCAATCCGTGCGGCCGGGGTCGACCCGTTCGGGCGAGAACGCCAGATGGAAGTCCTCCCCGCCCTTGAGGCCGGAGGTCTCCAGGATCGGCAGCACTACCTCGCGCGTCGTGCCGGGATAGGTCGTCGACTCGAGGACGACGAGCTGGCCGGGCCGTAGGCGCTTCGCGAGCTCCTCGACGGCGCCGCGCACGATGCGCAGGTCCGGCTCGCGCTGCTTCGAGAGCGGGGTGGCGAGTGCGATCAGGATCGCGTCTGCCTCGGCGAGCCGGTCGTAGTCGGTCGTCGCCTCGATCAGGCCGGAGTCGACGAGCGGCCCGAGGACCTCCGGGGGGACGTCCTCGATGTAGCTCTCGCCACGGTTGAGCTTGTCGACGAGCTCTTGGACAACGTCCACGAGCAGGACAGGCTTGCCCGCGTCGGCGAAGACCCTGGCAAGCGGCAAGCCGACATAGCCGGCGCCGATGATGGCGACCTGTGGTTTCACCGCGCGGGAAGGCTACCGAGCGCCTGTGCCAGCCGTTCGGCTGCCCTGCCGTCACCGTAGAGCTGAGGCGCGTTTGCGGGGAACCGCGCCTCCTGCACCGCCGCGACGAGCGCGGCCGGATCGTCGTCGACGAGCCGGTTGGCGCCGAGCTCCACCGTGTCGACCCACTCGGTCGACGGCCTGAGCGTGACGCACGGCACGCTGTACCAGTACGCCTCCTTCTGCAGCCCGCCGGAATCGGTGAGGATCACGCGCGCCTGGGAAGCGAGCGCGGCGAGCTCGAGGTAACCGAGTGGCGGCTCCAGCCGGACGTGGTCGCCCAGCTCGACCTGGAGGTCTGCGAGCACGGCACGGGTTCGGGGGTGCGCCGCGAAGACCACTGGCTCGTCGAGGCGGTTCAGGCCGTCGGCGATTCGCATCAGCCTTCCCGGCTGGACGTTCGCTTCCCGGTGGACCGTGGCGACGAGGTAACCGTCCGGTTCCACGCCGAGTCGTGTGAGTGCGTCGGACCGATCCCGCGCTGCCGGAGCAAGCCGGCGGCAGACGTCGTACATGACGTCCCCGATCACCTCTGCCCGGCCGGACACGCCCTCGGAAGCGAGTGTCGCCCTGGCCCGCTCGTCCGGGCAGAAGAGCAGCTGCGCGAGGCCGTCGACCTCGACTCGAGTTCGCTCCTCGGGCATCGACCAGTCACCGCTCCGGAGGCCGGCCTCGACATGGGCGATCGGGACCCCGGCCTCGGCAGCTGCACGAGCGCCCGCGAGCGTCGAGTTCGTATCCCCGTAGACGAGTGTCCAGTCAGGGCGCTCGCGCTCGAACGCGTCCGCGATCCCGGGTTGCATCAGGTTGGCGTCGGCTGTGTGCAGGCCGAGCCGGTACGTGGGCTCGGCGAGCCCGAGCTCGTCGAAGAAGACCTGCGAAAGCTCGGCGTCGTAGTGCTGGCCGGTATGCAGGACGACCTCGTCGATTCCGGCGTCGCGAAGCGCTGCGGAAACCGGCGCTGCCTTGATGAACTGCGGCCTGTTGCCGACGATCGAGAGAACTTTCACCCGGGGCTACACTACGCAGCCGCTCGGGCCGTTAGCTCAGTTGGTAGAGCAGGGGACTCTTAATCCCAAGGTCGAAGGTTCGAATCCTTCACGGCCCATTAAGCTACAAAAAGCACAATCTATCGACATTGATACTTGGGAGAGGCTCTGCGGAGCCTCTTTTCTCGGTTCGTGTCCCTGACGCCGCATTCGCCAAGCGGCCCTCGGATCACTGAGGAGTCTCGGCGAGCTGCCGACGGCGGTTAGTGCTCGGAGGCTGGGCCCTTCCTGACGGTGCGCCAGGAGTCCCAGGTGATCTTGAGGATCACGAGCGTGATCACAAGCCCAATGATCGGGTCTCCGATCGGTGCGCCCAGACCAACGACAATGGCGCTCCCGACGACGCTGAGCGAGACAAAGCCGTCGATCCGGGCGTGATTGCCGTCGGCGATGAGCGCCGGGCTGTCCAGGCGTTTGCCGGCGCCAAGCCTGACGCGTGCCGCGAGCTCGTTGCCGACGAACCCGACGATGCCGGCCGCCGCCAAAACCCAGAGGTGGGAGAGGTGCTGCGGGTGGATCAGTCGCTCGATTGTCTGCCAGAGGGCGACGCAGGCGGAGATGAAGATCGCAAGCACGACCGCCAGGCCGGCGAGCTTCTCGCCTCGGACGCTTCGGAGGAAGAAGGCGATGCCGAGCGGCACCGCCGTTAGGGCGTCACCGAAGTTGTGGATCAGGTCGGCCAAGAGCGCGACGGAGCCGGAGAGGATGTAGATCGCGACCTGAACCGAGGCCGCTAAGCCGAGGACGCCGAGGCTTATCGAGACGGCCCGGACCCCCGCTCGGGAGCGGACGATCGAACGATCGACGAGGCCGTGAGAGTGCCCGTGCTCGGCGTGGTCATGGTCGTCGCCGACGTGCCCACCCTCCAGGTGGTCGTCGGAATGCTTCTCGGGGAGGAGCTCCGGGTGACTCACGAGCCGGTCTCCGCGTTAGCGGTTCCGCCCAAGCCGAGGCGAACGTGCTGGAGGTGGGAGAGCGCCTCCTCGAGTAGGACGGCCACATGGGCGTCGTAGAGCGAGTAGAAAACCTGGCGCCCGCGCCGCTCTGAGACGACGAAGCCGAGATGCCGGAGCACGCGGAGCTGATGCGAGATCGCCGACTGCTCCATCTCGAGGTTGGTCGCGAGCTCCTCGACCGCCTGAGCTCCGTCTCGGAGTCGGTCGAGAATCCGCAGGCGACTCCCGGTCGAGAGTGCCTTCATCACTTCAGCGACCTCCCTTGCCGTCCCCACGTCAAGGGAGCCGGCTCGAACGCGGCCTTCGACGCCGTGACTCATTTCAGATCAGAACGAATGAACACCCTTTCATTTAATAGCAAACGACCGAGAAGGAGAAGCGCGCCGGTGGTTTACCGACAAGACAACACGTCGTAGAGTGGTTCTATGGCCGAACCATCAGAACGCGACCGCGATCGAATCCTTGCCGAGGATGTTCGATCTGATCTGAAGACGATCCGGGAGAACACCGACCGGATTCCTAAGCTCTCAGATGACGTGGCTGCGCTCCAAGAGGACATGACCGAGGTGAAGGCCGACGTGAAAATGATCAAGAACGTCGTCGGCGGCCACTCGGAGCGTCTCGACTCTCTTGAGAAGCGGGTGGACCGGCTCGAAGCGGCCTAGGCGGCCTGGTCTTCCTCCTGCCCCTCGAGCAACTTTGTGAGCTTTGTAGTGTTTGAATAGCGCGCAAGAACGTCCATTTGCCCGAAGACGCAGTCTTTCGCGAGGAGCTGCGCCGGTTCTGCCAACGCGCGCAACTGAAACTAGGCATCTAGCGGCAAAGCCACGGCAGGCCCTTCCAGATGCTGCGCAACTCTCCGGCTCGGTGAAGAGAATCGAAGCGCTGAGGTCGCCGGCGGATGAATTTCAGCAGAGCGATCGCCGCAGCACCTACGACGGCGCCGAGCAGCGCTCCGCCGAGCACGTCAAGTGGGTAGTGGTCGCCGACGTAGACGCGTGAGAAGCCGATCGCCACCGCTAGGAGCACGAAGAGCGGCTGAGCGCGCGGCGCGATATGGCCGAGGATTGTCGCGCCCGCGAACGCGGTGGCGGCATGGCCGGCCGGAAACGAGCTCGAGTGGACGACGTAGAGCGGATGGATCTGTGGATGGCTCAGGAACGGCCGCGGCCGGTGCACGAGATCCTTGAGGCCTAAGGAAACAAGATCGGCGGCGAGCGTGGTCGCTGCGGTCAGCAGGGTGAGGCCAATCGTGGCGACGGCGCCACGCTTGGTGAGGAGACCAACGACGAGCGCGAGCAAGATCCAGACGGCGCCGAGTTTCTCGATTTTCCCCAGCCAGACGAAAAGCTCGTTCAGCGAAGCCCAGCGGTGTGTGGCGATCCAGATCGCGAGCTTGTCATCGAGCGACCCGCTCACCATTGCCGCTCAGCGAGAGCTCCTTCAGCAGGTGGCCGCGTTTGAGCGCGCCGTCCCAGCGGTCGGCACGGCGAAAAGGAGGGCGCCCGGGCCAGAAGCCGGCGATCCAGATCGGGATACGCGGCCGCTGGAGCGGCGTCGGCTGCAAGGCCGCACCCTCGACCCGGAAGTGCTCGCCTGCGTGGGCCACGGGCTCGCCGCGCCAGAGCGAGTCGAGCAGCTCGAGCCCTTCGTCGAGCAGCGCCGCCAGCTCCGCCGGCGGCCTTCCCTCGCCAAAGGGCAGCAAGCGCGCCGAACAGCTGCCTCCCCATGGATCAGGGAGGAGCAGGCTGGCCGTTACGGGCGTAGGCTTCTGCTACGGCCGGATCGGGGCCGGATGTTGGGACGCGTTTCTCGAAGGGAGGCGAGATGGTCGATAGCTGGAGCATGCGCGGCTCGATCTTCGGGTCGTGCAACTGCGACTGGGGCTGCCCCTGCAACTTCGACGTGCCACCCTCCTACGGTCACTGTGATGGCGTTTACGTCTTCGCCGTGCGAGAGGGTCGCTACGGTCAGGTCGCCCTCGACGAGCTGAACTTCGCCTGGGCGGCGCATGCACCGGGCGCGGTTCACGAGGGAAACCTGACCGCCGTCCTGCTGATCGACGAGCGCGCG
>JBBRYK010000006.1:0-69729 GCA_038237665.1 Gaiellales bacterium
AGCCACTTCGCGTGCTGGTTGAACATCGAGTCGACGATGTGGATGAACGCCTCGTAGCAGTTGAACAGCCCGTGCCGCCCGGTCAGGAGGTAGCCCTCGAGCCAGCCCTGGCAGAGGTGCTCGGACAGGATCTCGAGGACGCGCCCCTCCGGCGCCAGGTGGTCGTCGGTCGGAAGCGTCTCGGCCTCCCACACCCGGTTGGTGGCCTCGAAGACCGCACTCAGGCGGTTGGAGTCGGTCTCGTCCGGGCCGAAGAGGCGGAAGGTTTCCGGGTTCTGCGCGATCACGTCCCTGAGGAAGCCGCCCAGGACGCGCGTGGCCTCGCTGCTCTCGACGCCGGGCTTGCCAACCTCGACGGCGTAGTAGCGGAAGTCGGGTAGCACGAGCTCGCGGAGAAGCGCACCACCGTTCGCGTGCGGGTTCGCGCTCATGCGACGCTCGCCCGCCGGCTGCAAGGCGGCCAGCTCGGAAACGAGCGCGCCGTCCGCGTCGAACAACTCCTCCGGCCGGTAGCTCCGCATCCACTCCTCGAGCTGCCGGAGATGCTCGGCGTTGTTGCGGACGTCTGCGAGCGGCACCTGGTGCGACCGCCAGGTCCCCTCGACCGGCAGCCCGTCGACCTCGGCCGGCCCGGTCCAGCCTTTCGGCGTCCGCAGGACGATCATCGGCCAGCGCGGCCGTCCCTGCCCGGCCCCGGTACGCGCCGCGTCCTGGATCCGGGCAATCTCGTCCAGCGCGTCGGCCAGAGCCGCCGCAAACCGTTGATGAACCGGCACGGACGGCTCGCCGTCCCACCCGCCGCTGACCACGAGCGGCCGATAGCCGTAGCCGTCGAACAGCGAGATCAGCTCGTCTTCGGTAATCCTGGCGAGCACCGTGGGGTTGGCGATCTTGTATCCGTTCAGGTGCAGGATCGGCAGGACCGCGCCGTCCGTCTTCGCGCTCAAGAACTTGTTCGAGTGCCAGCTGGCGGCCAGCGGTCCCGTCTCGGCCTCGCCGTCCCCGACGACGCAGGCGACGAGCAGATCGGGGTTGTCGAAGGCGGCACCGAAGGCGTGGGTGAGCGCGTAGCCGAGCTCTCCTCCCTCGTGGATCGACCCAGGCGTCTCCGGAGCGGCATGGCTCGGGATCCCGCCGGGGAACGAGAACTGCCGGAGGAGCTCCTTCAGACCGGCCTCGTCCCGGCCGACGTGCGGGTAGAGCTCGCTGTAGGTGCCCTCCAGGTAGGCGTTCGCAACGACCGCAGGGCCGCCGTGCCCCGGTCCAGCGACGTAGATCGCCGAGAGGTCCCGCGCACGAATCTCCCGGTTCAAGTGGGCATAGGTCAGGTTCAGGCCCGGAACGGTCCCGAAGTGCCCCAGCAGGCGGGGCTTCACGTGTTCCGGGCGCAGCGGCTCGCGAAGCAGCGGATTGTCGAGCAGGTAGATCTGGCCGACGGAGAGGTAGTTCGCAGCCCGCCAGTAGGCATCGGCGAGACGGAGTTCTTCGGCGCCAAGCGGCGCATTCTTGGCCGGCGAAGTCGCCACGCTCGCCACGCTATCGCGCAGGTCGCGCTAGTCCCCGACCGCGGCGATCACCAGGCGCTCCTCCGCCGCGATCAGAGCGCGATGAGCCGCGCATGCCTCATCGCTGAGCGCCTGGGTCAAAGCTGCAGCGCGAAGCGCGTCCAACTCGGCGTCCCACGCGCAGTGCCAGTGCGACAGCAGGATGTCATCTCGGTGCTGTGTCCTCGCCGCAGCACTGAATCTCGTGACACCGCCGGGCGGGGCAGCTTGGAGTCCGGCCCGAACTGCGGGAAAGCCGCACGCACGATCGGCCTGCCCGCGGATGCGCCCGAGCGGAAGGGGCGCGATCGTCAGGGCATGGCAGCGAACGCCCTCGGATTCCATCCCTCAGCCCAGTTCAGTGCCACGCTGCGCGTGCAGCTCGACAATCACCCGGGCTCGTTTGCGGCTCTGGCAGCGGCGATCGGCGCAGCCGGTGGCTTGCTCGACGCGATCGACCTCGTGCGGGTCGAGCGCGGGCGCAAGGTCCGTGACGTCGTCGTGCTCGCCGCGGACGCAGGCCACCTCGAGCGGATCGTCGAAGCCGTGTCAGCCGTAGACGGCGTCAGCGTCGAGAACGTCGCCGACCGAACGTTCCTGCTCCATCTCGGCGGCTCGCCGACGCCGTCGAGCGGGACGAGCTCGGACAGGACTACATCGTTCCGAGCGTCTTCGACCGCTCGGTCGCTCCCGCGGTGGCCAAGGCCGTTGCCGAGGCTGCGGTGCGATGCGGTGTCGCCCGGCGCACCGGCGAGCAGACGCTGAACAGATCCTGACCGAGATGGACGGCTTCGACTCGTCGACGCAGGTGATCGTCGTCGCCGCGACCAACCGTGCCGAGATCCTCGATCCGGCGCTCTTGCGACCCGGCCGATTCGACCGCCGAGTCTCCGTTCAACCCCCGGACAACGGCGGTCGCGAGGCGATCCTGAAGGTGCACACGCGCGGGATCCCGCTCAAGCCGGACGTCGACCTCGGCCGCATCGCCGCCGCGACTCCGGGGATGGTGGGTGCCGACCTGGCCAACCTGGTCAACGAGGCGGCGCTGCTGGCGGCCCGGCGCAATCACGACGCCGTCGAGGAGTCCGACCTCACGGACGCCCTCGAACGCATCGTGCTGGGCGCGGAGCGGCAGATCATGATGAGTCCCGAAGACCGGCGCCGGACCGCCTTCCACGAAGCCGGCCACGCCATCGTCGGGATGCACGGAAGGCGCCGACCCTGTCCGCAAGATCTCGATCATCCCCCGCGGGGTCGCATTGGGCGTCACCTTCTCCGCGCCGGACGCCGACCGCTACAGCTACCGGGAGGCAAGCTCGAGGCGAAGATCAAGGTCGCCTTCGGCGGCCGGGCCGCCGAGGAGACCGTCTTCGGCGAGCCGACGACCGGCGCCGAATCCGACATCCAACAGCTGACCGAGATCGCTCGCCAAATGGTCGGTCGCTGGGGGATGAGCCGCGCTGTCGGACCGCTCGCGGTCATCCCGAGCGAAAGCCGCAACCCGCTTCTTCCCGGCGCGTCAGAGGTATCCGAGCACACCCAACAGCTGATCGACGATGAGGTGCGGCGGATCGTCGACGAGTTGCACGAGCAGGTTTCCGCGCTTCTGGAGGAGAACCGCGACAGGCTCGAGTCGCTCGCCGGGGCCCTACTCGAGCACGAGACGCTCGACGAAGAGGACGCATACGCGGCAGCCCGGGTCGAGCGACGACCAGCCTCCGTTCCGGCGCCGGCGACCGTCCAATAAGTCGTCTCCTGGGTAGGAACGGGCGCGGCCGTGCCTACCCAGGAGCGGCGGGGTCGGTTCCAGGCTATCCAGCCGCAGATGGCTGGACTGCCGTCAGTCCAGCCTAGACCCCGGACCCCGCCGCCGTTTGTCGGTGCCCTCGGACGGAGCACGCGAAACAAGCCGGGCGCGTCGAAGCCCGCGAAACGGTCGAGCGACCAGCGTCCCGTCTGTCCGGCGAACGAGGATGTTCCGCGGGCCTCCGCCCAGGCCCCAGCGAACGATCACGGCAACCGGCTCTCCGCGCTCGTAGTACACCCTGCCGATCATTCGATCGCGCCGATTCGCCCCTCCGTGTTTGGCGCGTTCGCGGTACGCATTGGTGACTGGGCAGCGCGCGGATCGGCGTGGGGAAAGCCGGGGGTGGAAAGAATCGTCTCGTCGCCGAGAATCGTCATCGCTTCGTAGCCGCGAAGCCGGGCTGTCCAGTGGATTCCTGGCCGGCCCATCGCGAACGCCGCGGTTGCATAGGCGTCGGCTGTGGCGAGGTCCGGACCGACGACGGTGACGGAGAGGACCCCGTTAGGGGGTCGCCGAGTATGTGGACGTCACCTGGGCTGTGGAGCCCGGTCACGTTGCCGGCCTTGGCCCAGAGCCAGACGATCAGGGCGGCGTTGGCCAACCCGATCAGGTACACGGCCCACGCGGCCAAACGCCGGCGGGCGGCTCGCGGTCGCGCGCGCGACATCACCTTGGCGTGCGGCTCGTGTCCGACGCGAAGCTCGACGGATTCGGCTTCGCTCACGACGCGTACGTCTTGCTCTGCGGAGCGGTGACGCTCGGTTTGCGGTTCCTGGGGATCAACGGCGGCCTTTCGAGGGCGTTCTCGACTGGTTCGATGAGACCAGCCCCGCCTAAGACCGGCGTTAGATCGTTCTAAGAAGTCTCTAAGAGGTTCCGAACGAGCCGTGTCCGCGCACTTCCGCGTCTCTCCGATTGACGTCTCGGTCTGCTAGACCAGCTCAGCGTACGGGCTGACGCTCAGATACTTGAAGCCCGAGTCCACCGCGAGGGTCACGATCACCGCGGCGGGTCCCAGCTGCTCCGCAAGCCTGTGCGCTCCGATGACGTTGGCACCTGTCGAGATGCCGGCGAAGATCCCTTCCTCGCGTGCCAGGCGCCGTGTCATCTCGAGAGCCTCGTCGTCCGCGATCGCCTCGACACGATCGACTCGATCGGCGTCCCAGTGTGGCATCACGAATCCGGTCCAGCCCTGGATCAGAAACGGCCCGGGCGTCCCGCCGCTGATCGCGGGAGAACCCGCGGGCTCGTGGGCCTGGATGAATACGCCGCGAGGCTTGAGGGCCTCGGAGACGCCCACCAGCGAGCTCGCCGTTCCCATTCCCTGGCAGAACGCCGTCACGCGGCCGCCCGACTGATCCCAGATCTCCCGGCCGAGGCGATCGCGATGGTCGGGGACGATGTACGGATTGTTGAATTGATCGGTTGCGTAATGGCCCGGCTGAGCAGCAAGCTCACCGGCTCGTTCGACCATGTTGGCGATGTCCTGCGGCGTCACCTTCGGCCTTCCTTCGACCGACGGGATGACCTCGATCTCCGCTCCGAGCGCCCGCATCAGCTGGAAGCGCTCCTCCGTGAAGCAGTCGGCGATCACGATCAACGGTCGATACCCCTTCGCGCGGCAGACGAGCGCGACCGCGGGGCCGGTGCTGCCGCCGGTGTACTCCACGACCGTGTCCCCCACCGAGATCAGCCCGTCGCGCTCAGCGCCCTCGATCATCGCAAGTGCCATCCGGTCCTTCATCGACCCGGTGGGGTTCTGGTACTCCAACTTCAGCCACAGCTCGGCGCCGTTGGCAGGCACGCACCGCCGCAACTGCACCAGTGGGGTGTTGCCGATCGTGTCGAGAACCGTCGTCATCAACTCATCCGCCGCGCTCAAGCTTGCGGCGCCGGCTGAAAGCCTAAACCTCGTTCGCCGTCTGAAGCGCCGCCGCTGCTAGACATGAAGGCAGTGGCGAGTAAACGCACCGGGGCGCTCGCACTCTCGGCCGTTGCGCTCCTTCTCCTCGCAGGTCAGGTAGCCGGCGCGCCGCGGCTACGGCAGCCAACGCTTTCACAACTCGTCGGCCAGCACCTGCTCGTCCGTATGCAGGACTCGACCCCGAGCGCTTCCTTTCTCGCCCGTGTGCGGCGCGGCGAGATCGGCGGCGTCGTAATCTTCCGCAACAACATCCCTGCCTCGGGCCTCGCGGGACTGATCGCGAAGCTTCAGTCAGCCGCGGGAGCCGGCGGCCAGTTGCCGCTTCTGATCGCCATCGACCAGGAAGGCGGCGCGGTGAGACGGCTTCCCGGCCCCCCGACCCTGGCGCCCTCGGCGATGACGAGCGCCCCGATCGGGCTTGCGCAGGGCATCGCCACCGGCCGCTACCTTCACCTGCGACGTGACCTGGAGTTCCGAGGCGTGACCTTGAGCGACGACCTCGGCACCGCGGGGGTATCGACGCGGATCCCTCCGTTGGAAGCCGTCGTGCGCGCTGTGCAAGCCGGGATCGACATGGTGTACGTCGCCGGCGTAGGGAGCGACGACGACGCGATCGGCGAAAGGGCCTACGACGCCTGCCTCCGACGCCGGGCCTTCCAGTCTCTCTCAGAGTGGACCGACTCAGAACAAAACAAAAAGCCCGCTCAGTGCGGGCTTTTCATCGGGGCGCCGAGATTTGAACTCGGGAATGCAGGCGCGTAGTCGCCAGCTGGCTTCTAGAGCCAAATTTAGCCGGTTTTTGGTGGCCCCCTCGTTGGGAGTCATGCTGCCCGGCCCCCCTGCGCCTGCCGGAGTGTCTCCCCCGGTCAGAGGCCCAGTAGGCGTATTGCGTTCCGCTTGAGAATCAAAGGCTTCACCTCGTCCTTGAAGCCCGCGTCCTCGAAGTCCGCGAGCCAGCGGTCGGGCGTGATCATCGGGTAGTCGGAGCCGAAGAGCACTCGATCCTTGAGCAGCGTGTTCGCGTAGCGGATCAATAGAGGCGGGAAGTACTTCGGTGACCAGCCGGAGAGGTCGATGTAGACCTGCTGCTTGTGCAGGGCGATCGAGATCGCCTCGTCCTGCCAGGGGAACGAGGGGTGCGCGAGCACGATCTTCAACTCGGGAAAGTCGACCGCCACGTCGTCGACGTAGATCGGGTTCGAGTACTTGAGGCGGATGCCGCCGCCGCCAGGTAGACCGGCGCCGATCCCCGAATGGCCAGTGTGGAAGAGCGCGGGCAGGCCCGCTTCGGCGATCGTCTCGTAGAGCGGGTAGAACGCGTGGTCGTTCGGGAAGAACGCCTGGATGTTCGGGTGGAACTTGAAGCCCCGGACACCGTAATCCCGGATCAGCCGGGCCGCTTCCTCCACACCCTTGGCGCCCTTGTTCGGATCGATCGACGCGAACGGGATCAGCACGTCGTCGTTGGCCGCGGCGACCTCGGCGATCTCCTCGTTCGGCACGGCACGCCGGCCGGTCACGGACTCCGCATCGACGGTGAAGACGACGGCCGCCATGTTCCGCTCGCGGTAGTACGCGGCCACGTCCTCGACCGTGGGCAACCCCGATTCGCCGAAGTACCGCGCCGCGGCTTCGCGCCACTCGGGCCGGAGTCCGTCCTCCCCGCTCCGCCCCACCTCCGCATGGGTGTGCACGTCGATCGCGACGACGTTCTCGACGTCGATGCTCATGCGAGTGCGGTGATGAACGGGCTGAGGAAGCCGGTGGTCGGCTCAACCTGGGCCATCGAGACCTCCTGTCGGGGTGGCTACGAAGACGGGATCGAGAGCTTGCACCGCCACGCGGGCGGCTGCGAGGGCCTCCGCCTCATGGAAGCGGCGAGCGACGATCTGGATGCCGTTGGGGAGCGCGATCGACGGCAGGCTGAGCAGATTGACCCAGACGACGTCGCGCATGTGGTCGAAGAGGTCTCGGGTCGCGGCCTCGTCGAGCCAGAAGTCGAACTCGAGCGGCGGCGCCTTCATCCCCGCGACGGGCGCGACGATCAGCGGGCACTCCTCCATCAGCAGTGCGGTCTCCTGAGCGGTCCGCCGGCGCTCGGCGTACGAGGCCGCGTAGCGCCCGAGGCTGTCGCCGATGTCGAAGAGGCCGAACATGACCTCGATGTGCTGCCGGTTCCCCTTCGCGATCAGCCCGTCCCAGGCGGGCAGCGCCGAGTGCAGCAGCTCTGACCCCACGAGCTCGGCCCAGAGCTCCGGCGCCCGCGGGGCGTTCGGGATGCCGCCTGCGACGACCTCGTAGCCGTCCTGCTCGAGCGCTGCGCACATGCGGTCCAGCTCACGCTCGATGTCCGGCTCGATCGCCGCTCCCGTCTCGCGCAACATCCGCAGCACCTTGCGCGGGCCGGCCGGGACTGGGTCGACGACCGGAACGCTGACCGGGTCGCGCGGATCAGGGCCGGCCAGAACCTCGTACGTCGCCCACAGATCGTCGAGCGAGCGGGCGAGCGGACCGATCGAGTTCATCAGGTCGAGCGTCATGCCCCCGGCCGCGGGGTTCAGCGCCTGCACGTGCGGGACCCGCCCCGCGGACGGCCGCAGGCCGAAGATGCCGCAGAAGCTCGCCGGCACGCGGATCGACCCGCCGTAGTCGGCACCGAGCCCGACGGCCGCCATGCCCGCGGTCACGGCGGCGGCGTCCCCACCGGTTGACCCTCCGGGTGTGAGGCTTAGATCCCGCGGGTTTCGCGTCGGAGGGTAGAGGTCGTTGACCGTGTTCCAGCGGATCTGGAAGTCGGGCTGGTTGCACTTGCCGACGACGAACGCCCCGGCGTCGAGAAGCCGTTGGACGGCGAGGGAGGTGCCGGGCGAGCGGCGGTCGGCGAAGGCCTTGACCGCCTCCGTGTGACGCATCCCCTCAACATCGAAGTGATCCTTGATCGACACCGGGACGCCGTCGAGCGGCAGATGCCCGCGGCCCTCGTGCGCGCGGTCCGCGGCGTCCGCCTCGTCGAGCACGGACCCGCGAAGCTCGATGATTGCGTGGACGTCGCCGTCGACCGCCTCGATGCGGTCGAGGTGGGCCGCGAGCACGTCGCGGCGGCTGACCGTCCGCTCGCCGACCAACCGAACGATCTCCGTCGCGGTCAACTCGTGGAGCTCAGCCATGGGCCCGCGCAAAGGCGACGAACGGCTCGAGGACGGCCGGGTCGGCGAGCGCGTCCCGGCTCGCGACCTCCTCGAGGGCTGCGCCGAGCAGGATGCGCTTTACCGGGAGTTCGAGCTTCTTGCCCGTCAGCGTCTTCGGAATCGCGGGCACTGCCTCGATGCGGTCCGGCCCGTGCCGCGGCGACAGGCTCGAGCGCAGCGCGGCCACGATTCGCGCACGCAGCGCGTCGTCGAGCTCAAGCCCACCGATGAGGACGACGAAGAGGATCAGCTCGCCGGCTCCGCCCTCCGCGTCTTCGAGGTGGACGACCAGCCCCTCGCTCACCTCGTCGAGCTCCTCCAGAACGGCGTAGAAGTCGCCGGTGCCCAGACGCACTCCGCCGCGGTTGAGCGTGGCATCGGAGCGACCGGTGATGACTGAGCCTCCGCTCTCGGTGAGCAGGATCCAGTCGCCCTGCCGCCAGACGCCCGCATAGCGGTCGAAGTACGACGCGCGGTACCGCACCCCACCGGGGTCGTTCCAGAAGCCGACCGGCATCGACGGCATCGGCTTCGCGATCACGAGCTCGCCGACCACGGGGCGGCCGTCGAGGTCGAGCGCCCGTGCGTCGACGCCGAGGCAGCGAACGGACATTTCCCCGGCGCGGAGCGGCACGAGCGGACTGCAGGCGGTGAAGCCGGAGCAGACGTCCGTGCCCCCGGAGCCGTTGTTGAGGAACACGTCCGGCCCGAACTGGCCCGTGACCCAGCCGTAGGCATCGGGCGAGAGCGGCGAGCCCGCCGAGCCGAGGACGCGGAGCGGGTGCAGGTCGAAATCGCGGGCGGGCTGGAGGCCGGCCTTCCGCCACAGCGCGATCATGGCCGGGTTCGTCCCGAACATCGTCGCGCGCGTCTCCGCGACGATGCGCCAGAGCTCGGCCACGTCCGGGTGCGCCGGGTTGCCGTCGAACGTGACGATCTCAGCGCCGACGAGGAGGCCCGAGACGAGCGCGTTCCACATCATCCAGGCAGTTGTCGTCGGCCAGAAGAGGCGGTCGCCGCGACCCAGGTCCCACTGGAGCCCATGGAGCTTCAGGTGCTCGAGCAGGATGCCGCCGTGCCCGTGCACGATCGCCTTTGGCAATCCGGTCGTCCCCGACGAGAAGAGAACGTAGAGCGGGTGCGCGAACGGCACCGCCTCGAACGCGAGCGGCCCCGGCTCGGCGAGCAGCTCGTCCCAGCCCCCGCGCGAACCGAACTCGCCGTACGGCACGTGCACCGTCGTCGCCAGGGACGACAGGCCCGCCTCGACCGCGGCCACCTCGGCGGAGCGGTCGACCGCCTTGTCGCCGTAGCGGTACCCGGACACGGTTAGCAGAACCTTCGGCTCGATCTGGGCGAAGCGGTCGACGACCGCGCGCGCGCCGAACTCGGGCGCGCACGAGGCCCAGATCGCTCCGAGACTGGCCGTGGCGAGGAACGCGACCAGCGTCTCGGGAATGTTCGGCAGGTAGGCGACGACGCGGTCGCCCTTGCCGACACCGAGTCGCTCGAGGCCCGCGCGCGCCCGTGCCACCTGGTCGCGAAGCTCGCCGAACGTGAGGTCGACCGGCGGCCGCGTGTGCGAGCGGCCGTGTACGGCCGGCCGGTCGAGGCCGTCCTCGGCGCCGACCATGTTCTCCGCATAGTTGAGGAGCGCGGCCGGGAACCACTCGGCCCCGGGCATTGCACGTGAGCTGAGAACGGCGGTGTAGGGGGCTCGCGCGCGCACACCGAAGAAGTCCCAGACCGACGACCAGAAACCGTCGAGATCCTCGACCGACCAGCGCCACAGCTCGTCGTAGCTCTCGAACTCGAGGCCCCGGTGCTCGGCGAGCCACCTCAGATAGCGACCGATCTCCGTCCGCTCCCGCACGTCAGCTGGCGGCGTCCACACGACGTTAGAAGCCAACGTAGTTCTCCGCCAGCGAGACCGCCGCGGCGTGCGAGGTCGTCACGTATCGCAGCTGCGAGAGTCGCAGCTTGCGCTCGAACGGGTCGTCCCCGGGCGGGCGGTGGAGCATCGAGGTCATCCACCAGGAGAAGTGCTCCGCCCGCCACACCCGCGGCAGGCAAAGCTTGGAATAGCGCTCGAGCGCGACGGCGTCCCGGGTGCGATACCACTCGGCGATCGATTCGGCGAGCAACCGGACGTCGCGAATGGCGAGGTTCAACCCCTTGGCGCCCGTCGGCGGGACGATGTGCGCGGCGTCGCCCGCGAGGAAGAGGCGGCCGAACTGCATCGGCTCGACCACGTAGCTCCGCATGCCGGTGACGCCCCTCTCGAGGATCGGGCCTTCCGCGAGCGTCCACCCGTCCACGCCCAGGCGCATCTGGAGCTCCTGCCAGATCCGCTCGTCGGGCCACCGGGCGATGTCCTCGTCCGGCCGGCACTGCACATAGAGGCGACTCAGCTCCGGCGTGCGCAGGCTGAGCAGCGCAAAGCCGCGATCGTGCGCGGAGTAGACGAGCTCGTCGTTCGAGGGCGCGACGGCGGCGAGGATGCCGAGCCAGCCGAACGGATACTCGCGTGAGAACTCGCTCAACACGCCGTCGGGGACACTGGAGCGGCAGACGCCGTGGAAGCCGTCACAGCCGGCGATCAGGTCGCACTCGAGCTCTTCATCCCGGCCCTCGTGCCGGAACAAGACGCGCGGCCGCTCCGACGTCAGGTCGTGGAGGGCGACCGCCTCGGCCTCGAAGAGCAAAGGCACACCTGAGGCGAGGCGGGCCTCGATCAGATCCTTCACGACCTCGGTCTGGCCGTAGATGACGATTGTCCTGCCGCCGGTCAGGTCGCTCAGCGGGATCCGGTGCCGCTCACCGTCGAACTGGAGCTCGATCCCGTGGTGGACGATTCCCTCGCGCTGGAGGCGCTCTCCGACGCCCGCCTCGACGAGCAGGTCGACGGTCCCTTGCTCGAGCACCCCGGCGCGGATCCGGTGCTCGACGTAGTCGCGGCTGCGCGCCTCGAGGACGACCGAGTCGATGCCCTCCAGGTCGAGCAGCCGGGCGAGCGTGAGACCTGCCGGTCCGGCACCGACGATGCCGACCTGAGTTCTCAGCCCAACTCCTCCTCGAGGACGCGCTGGGCGATCGCGAAGGCCGAGTTCGCGGCCGGCACGCCGCAGTAGATCGTCGAGTGCAGGAGCACTTCCTTGATCTCGTCAGGGGTCAGGCCGTTGCGAAGGGCGGCTCGGACATGCAGCTCGAGCTCGTGGTCACGGCCGAGGGCGATCAGCGCAGTGAGCGTGATGCAGCTGCGCGTCTTACGGTCGAGGCCGGGCCGGGTCCAGATCTCGCCCCACGCGTAGCGCGTGATCAGATCCTGGAAGTCGGTCGTGAATTCCGTCGCGTTGCCGGTCGCCCGGTCGACGTGGGCGTCGCCCAGCACCTCGCGGCGCACCTTCAGGCCGTCGTCGTACGTGCTCAAGCGGGCACCTCCTGGCGAAGATGGGCGAGCACCGCGGCGTTGAACGCCTCCGATTGCTCGACATTGGCGAAATGGGCTGCATCCGGGATGACGACGAGCTCCGCGCCGGCGATACCACCGGCGATCAGCTCCGCATGCGCCGGTGGGGTCGCCGGATCGTGCGCCCCGGCGATCACGAGGGTCGGAGCATGGATCAGCGGCAAGAGCTCCCTGGCATCCCAGCCGGCAAGCGCTTCGCAGGTGCCCGCGTAGGTCTCGGGCGGGATCGCGAGCAGCATCTCCCGGAACGCGGCAGTCCCGGCAAAGCGGGGTGTGAGCCACCGGCCCAGCGAGCCCTCGGCGACCGCCGTCATGCCTTCGGCGCGAACGAGGCTCGCCCTCTGGTGATAGCCGTCGGCCGGCCCGAAGTGCGCCGACGTGCAGGCGAGGACAAGACACTCGATCCGGGCCGGAGCGTGCGCGTCGAGCCACATGCCGACTGCCCCGCCGATCGAGAGGCCGCAGAGCGACGCGCGGTTGACCTCGAGCTGGTCCAGTAGGTCGACCAACCCGGCCGCCAGACCTTCGATCGTGTTCGCGGACGGATGGTCGTACCGCAGCACGCGAAACGTCTCCGACAGTGCCGGAACCTGGCGGTCCCAGAGCTCGAACGTCGTCCCGATCGAGTTCGAAAGGACGAGGACGTCTGCTCCCGCCGGCCCGTCGAGTCGGTGGCGGAGCGTCATCCGCCCCCGGCCCCGTAGCGTTCGAGCGCCCGATCGACGAACGCCTCGGACGAGCCGAGGTAGGTGGTTGGGTCGAGCGCATCAGCCGGCACGTCGAGCGCTCCGAAATCCCCGCCTGCGACGAGCCGGTGCGCCTCCTCGCGGCCATGTCGCTCGGAGAGGAGGAAAGCGAGCCGCTCGGAAACCGTCTCTCGACCGAGGTTCTCGCGCATCCGCTCGGCGTTCACCTCGAGCCCCTCGAGCGCTTCGCGGATCGCGGCGGCCGCGCCTCCCGTGAGCGCGAAGGCTGCGGACAGAGCGCTCCACTCGGCCTGCCAGGCCCCGGCGGCCCGCTCGAGCTCGTGCGCCAGACCGCCCGTGAGCACGCCGGCGTGGGCGTGCACCTGCAGCGCACACGCGCGCGCGAGCGTGGAGCGCACAGGATTCCGCTTCTGCGGCATCGTCGACGAGCCGCCGCCGCTGCCCTCGGCCACCTCCCCGACCTCGCTCTGCGACAGGAGGATGATGTCGAGGCCGACCTTGGCGAGAACACCTGCCACGACGTCGAGTGCGCCGCCGAGCTGCGCGACTCGGACCCGGTTCGTGTGCCAGGGCAGGGCCGGGTGGACGAGGTCGAGCTCGTTCGCGTAGAGCCGCCTGACCTCGCAGGCCTGCTCGCCGAGCGGCGCGAGCGTCCCTGCGGCTCCGCCGAGTTGCGCGGCGAGCTCGACCGCGCGCAGCCCCTCCGCCGCGTCGATCAGGGCGACGAGCCACCCGGCTGCGCGGAACCCAAAAGTGATCGGGACGGCCTGCTGGAGCAGGGTTCGTCCGGCCGTCGGTGCCGAACGATGCTCGCGGGCGAGTTCCGCGCACGCAGCCGTGACGCGGTCCAGCTCCTCGAAGATCATCGCCCGAACCCGGCGAGCAACGAGCATCGCGGCCGTGTCAACGATGTCCTGGCTCGTCGCGCCCCAGTGGACGTACGTCGCCGCGTCGGCACGGACGACCTTCCGGAGCGCCCGCACGAGTGGCTCTGCCGCGTTGCCGGGCTGCCGCGCTTCCTCGAGGATCGCGTCGACGTCGAAGAGCTCCGGCCGGCAGGCCTCCGCGATCGCCGCCGCGGCAGCGGCCGGAATCACGCCGGCGAGCGCCTCCGCGTTCGCAAGCGCGCGCTCGGCCTCGAGCATCGCCTCGAGCCAGGCCTGATCGGACACGGCCTCACGGAAGTCGTGCGGGACGAAAAGGGCGTCGAAGGTCACAGCGCGAAGAAGGCCGTTTGCCGGTCGCCCTGGAGCCGGACGTCGAAGCGCAGCGCCGCATCGGTGCTCTCCGCGACCAGGGTCGCGGCCTCGTCCCCGGCTGCCGCGAGCACCGGATCCGCCGCGTTGGCCTCCGCTTCGTCCGGGAAGTAGACGCGCGTGAGGACGGGCCTGAGCAGGCCGCGCGCGAACACGAGTATCACGAGGTGGGGCGCCTGGCCGTCGACCGGCCCCGGCTTCTCCGTCACGAACGAGTAGCGGCCCTCGCCGTCGGTGCCGCAGCGCCCCCAGCCGAAGCTCGGCAAGTACGTTCCTTCGGGGCCGGCCTGCCAGATCTCGACCATCGCGTCGGGCACCGGCTCGTCGGCACCGTCGAGCACGCGGCCCTCGATTCGAAGGGCACCGCCGGGGACGAGCTCGTTCGACGGCAGCACGCAGAGGCCGATCGAGAAGAACGGCCCGACCGTCTGGGAGGGGGTCGGCAGAAGCGTCAATCGTCCTCCATCGGCGTGGCACCCAGCACCACGTCGAACCGGTAGCCGAGCGCCCACTCGGGCGCCGTAGTCTCCCAGTCGAACGTGCTGACCAGCCGCTCGCGGGCCTTCTGGTCGCGCACCGACTGGAAGATCGGGTCGAACTCGAACAGCGGGTCGCCGGGGAAGTACATCTGGGTCACGAGTCGCTGCGTGAACGCGCGTCCGAAGAGCGACAGGTGGATGTGCGCCGGACGCCAGCCGTTCGGGTGGTTGCGCCAGGGGTACGCACCGGGCTTGATCGTGGTGAAGCGGTAGTGACCGTCGGCGTCCGTGAGGCAGCGCCCGGCGCCGGTGAAGTTCGGGTCGACCGGCGCGGGGTGGCGGTCGTTCTCGTGCACGTAGCGGCCCGCGGCGTTCGCTTGCCAGATCTCGACGAGCGCGTTCCGAACGGGCCGGCCGTCGCTTTCGAGGACGCGGCCGCTGACGACGATGCGCTCGCCGAGCGGCTCGCCCGGGTGCTGCCGCGTCAGGTCGGCGTCCAGCTCGCCCAGCGCGCCCTCACCGAACACCGGTCCTGTCAGCTCCGACAGCGTGTGCGGCAGGGGCAGCAGCGGCTTCCGGGGTGCGCGGAGCGCAGTCGAGCGGTACTCGGGATGGTCGTAGGGCGGGTCGAGGGTCACGAGGCCACCTTCAGGGTTCTCAGCGCATCGAGCTCGGCCGGCGTCGGCTCCTCACCGGTCGCGACCGTGCCTCCCAGACGCAGCCTCCAGCCGGTGGCCGCGCGGGCGTCGTCGGCGCTGACACCCGGATGCAGCTCGGTCATGGTCAGCTCGTCCGTCTCCGGATCCGGCTCGAGGATCCCGAGGTCGGTGACGACGACCCGCACCCGGCCGCGGCCTACGGTCGAGCAGAAGTCGAGCTCCTTGACGAACGTCCGCGGCGACTGGCGGAGCATGACGAACGTCTCCCGGCAGGAGGACGCGATCTCGGGCGCGCCTCCGGCGCCGGGCAGCCGGACCTTCGGGTGCTCGTAGTCGCCGATCACGGTGCTGTTCAGGTTGCCGAAGCGGTCGATCTGAGCGGCGCCGAGAAAACCGACGTCGACGCGTCCGGCCTGCAGCCAGTAGCTGAAGATCTCCGGCACGGACACGACTGCATCGGCCGTCTCGGCGAGCTCGCCGTCCCCGATCGACAGCGGCAGGTGCTCCGGCTTCGCCCCGATCGTGCCGCTCTCGTAGATGAGCACGCACTTCGGCGCGTGCGTGGCGCGGGCGAGGTTCGCGGCGCGGCTGGGCAGGCCGATGCCCACGAAGCAAACGGTTCCTTCGGCGAGCCGTCGTGCGGCCGCGACGGCCATCATCTCCTCGGCGGTGTAGGTCATACGGGCATCGTCCGGACCTGGAGCACGTGTTCTTCCATCCACTCGGTGAAGCGGTCGCGGTCGCGGCTGATCTCGTCCCACGCGAGGTAGAACGCGTTGTCGCGGTCGTAGTAGCCGTGGGCATACGACGGATGCGCCCCGCCGGGGGCGATCGACACGGCCGTGATCGTCCACGACGGGAGCACGATCCCGCCGGGCCGGAGCTCCAGGCGCGGGACGACCTCCTCGACGGTGACGAGCGACCTCGCCGATGCCAGCACGGTTTCCTTCTGCACGCCGGTGATCCCCCACAGCTGGACGTTCCCGTCCTCGTCCGACTGCTGCGCATGGACGATCCCCACGTCCGGCCGGAGAGCCGGCACAGCCTCGAGCGTCTCGCCCGTAAAGGGACAGGTCACTTCTGCCACCCGCGTCTTCTCTGCGAGATCCGTGCCGCGGTAGCCCCGGAGGACGCCGAACGGCAGGTTCGCCGCACCGGCGGCGTACGCCGCCGCCATCCCGGCATGCGAGTGCTCCTCGAGCTCCAACGGCTGCGGCCAGCCGTTCTCGACCGCGTCGCGGAACCGGCGCAGCGACCCGACGCCGGGGTTCCCGCCCCACGAGAAGACGAGCTTGCGGGCGCAGCCCATGCCGATCAGCTGGTCGTAGACGAGGTCCGGCGTGAGCCGCACGAGCGTCAGGTCGCGCCGCCCCTGACGGATCAGCTCGTGTCCCGCCGCGTGTGGGATCAGGTGCGTGAAGCCCTCGAGCGCGACGACGTCCCCGTCGTGGACGAGCTCTGCAATCGCGTCATGGAGGGGGATGACGTGGGCCACGGCTCAGAACGGGAACGGGTGTGGTTTGCTCGTGACGGTGATCCAGCGGAGCTCTGTGAATTCGTCGACGAGAGCGGTGCCGCCGAAGCGTCCGAAGCCGCTGTCCTTGACGCCGCCGAACGGCATCTGCGGCTCGTCGCCGACGGGTTGGTCGTTGACGTGGACGATGCCCGCGTCGATCCGCTGCGCAAGGGCGAGACCCCGGTCGGTGTCGGTCGTAATGATCCCCGACGAGAGGCCGTAGGTGGTCGCGTTCGCCCGCTCGACCGCCTCGTCGGCGCTGTCCACGATCTCGACCGCCGCCACCGGTCCAAACGTCTCGTGCTTTGCGAAGTCCGAGTCTTCCGGAACGTCGGTCAAAAGCGTCGCCTGGTACGCGGGCCCCGTGACCCCGCCTCCTGCCAGCACCTTCGCGCCCTTCTGCACTGCGTCGTCGACGCGGCTGCGAACGAGATCGAGTGCGCTCTCGTTGATCAGCGGTCCGATCACCGTGTCGCGCTCGCTCGGATCGCCGACCTTGAGACCCTTCGTCTTGGCCGCGAGCTTCTCGACGAACTCGTCGGCGATCGGCCGTTCGACGATGATCTTCCGCGCCGACATGCAGATCTGGCCCTGGTGCATGAAGGCCCCAAACGCACTGGCATTGACCGCGTACTCGACGTCGGCGTCGGCGAGCACGATCAGCGGGTTGTAGCCGCCGAGCTCGAGCACGACCCGCTTCAGCTGCTTGCCTGCGGCCTCGGCGAGCTTCCGGCCAGTGGCGGTGGAGCCCGTGAAGTTGATGCGCCGCACGGCGGGGTTCTCGACCAGCTCGTCGCCGATTTCGCCAGCCTCGCCGGGTGCATGCGTGACGATGTTCAGTACGCCCGGCGGCAGCCCCGCCTCCGTGAAGATCTCCCCCCAGAGCAGGCCGCCCGCGTACGGCGACAGCTCCGACGGCTTGAGCACGACCGTGTTGCCGAGCGCGATCGGGCCGGCGATCGACCGCGCGGAGAGGATGAGCGCGGCGTTCCAGGGCGCGATTGCCCCGACGACGCCGACTGGCCGCCGCAGGCCCATCGCGAACTGGCCGTGGTCGGAGGGGATCACCTCGCCGATCGGCGCATAGGCCAGCGCCGCCGCCTGCCGGAAGAGCCCGGGCACGAAGTGGAGCTGGAACATCGAGAAGCCGAAGGCGGACCCGGTCTCGCGGATCAGCCAGCCGGCGACGTCCTCGAGCCGGCCCTCGAGAATATCTGCCGCCTTCAGGAAGATCCTCTGCTTCTCGGCCGGGGGGGTCTGCGACCACGCCGGGAACGCGGCGCTCGCCGCGTCGACCGCTCGGCGAGCGTCTTCGCGGGTGCCTGCGGCGACACGCCCGACAACCTCGCCCGTGTACGGGTTGTAGTCGTCGAAGGTTGCGCCTCCGTCGGAGTCGACCCACTCGCCGCCGATGAAATGGCGGAAGTCCCGGGTCGCGGTCTCGGTCACGGTCATCTCGTCTCCTCTCCTTACTGCATCCTCAGGACTGGCTTGATCACGCGGCCGTTCTCTGCGTCGTGTGCGGCCTCCTCGATCCGGTCGAAGTCGTAGAAGGTCATCATCCGCTCGACCGGGAAGCGGCCCTGCTCCCACAGGTGGACGAGCCGGGGCAGGAACTGGTCGGGAATGCTGTCGCCCTCCACGATTCCGCGAATCGTCCGGCCGCCGACGAGGATCGTGTTCATGTCGAGCGACACCTCGGTGCCGAACGCGGGCGCCCCGATCAGCCCGCAGACGCCGGTCGGCGCCGTGCAGTCCAACGCCTGCCGAAAGACCTGCGGCGACGCCGTCGCCTCGATCGAGAAATCGACCCCTGCGCCCGTGATGGCACGGATCGTCTCGACCGCATCCTGCTCGCCCGCATTGACCACGTGCGTCGCGCCCAGCTCGCGCGCGAGCTCGAGCCGCGCCGGGTTGAGATCGATCCCGATGATCGTCGTGCAGCCGGCGATGACGCCGCCGAGCACCGCCGCGAGCCCGACTGCCCCGGTGCCAAAGACGGCGAGCGAGCTACCGGCGGGAGCACGAAGCGTGTTCAGCACCCCGCCCGCTCCCGTCTGGAGGCCGCAGCCGAACGGCGCCGCGACCTCAAGCGGGATCTCACTGTCGAGCCTGACGACGTTCCGCTCGTTCGCGACCGAGTGGGTGGCAAAGCTCGACTGCCCGAAGAAGTGAGCGTGAATGGGCGCGCCGTCACGAGAGAGCGCGCTCGAGCCGTCGGCGGGGCGAGACGAGCCGAAGTTGTGCTCGAAGAAGCTGTGGCAGTACGAGGGACGGCCGCTGCTGCACGTCGAGCAGGTGCCGCAGGAATGGAAGCTCATGCCGACGCGGTCGCCGGGCGCCACCCGCGTTACTCCCGCGCCCACCTGCTCAACGACGCCGGCGCCTTCGTGGCCGAGCACCGCCGGCAGCGGTACCGGGTACCACTGGTCACGGCAGATCAGGTCGGTGTGGCAGATCCCGGCCGCCGCCACCTTGACGAGCACCTCGTCCGCCCGCAGCTCGCCCAGGTCGAGCTCCTGCAGCTCGAAGGGCGCGCCCTTGCTCTCGGTCACGGCGGCGGTGATGCGCATCAGGCCTCTCGCTCCTTCGCCGGCTGTAACCCGCGCAGCCGATAGCCGACCGGAAGCAGCTGTAGGCCGAAGCGCTCCTCGACCGTCCCCCAGATCCCGCGCGGCAAGAACATCGCGAACAGGACGGCGGCCGAGCCGAGGCCGACCAGGTACCAGACGCCCTGGTCGCCGAACTGATCCTGGATGATGAAGAAGATCAGCGCGCCGATGATCGGGCCCTCGAACGTGCCTAGCCCACCCACGAGGGCCATGAAGATCATGTAGGCCGTCCACTGGACGTTGAAGTAGGAGTTCGGCTGGAAGGTGATGTTCGTCGCGAGCCAGAGTGCCCCGGCCGCACCGCAGCCGACCGCGGCGAGCACGAAGATGATCCACTTGCCGCCGAGCACCCGAACGCCCACCGACGCGGCGGCCTCCTCGTCGTCGCGGATCGCCTGCAGGGAGGCGCCGATGCGGCTGCGGAGCAGGACGAAGACAAGCCCGAGCAGGACCACCATCGCCCCGAGCGTCATCCAGTAGTTGTAGCTGCGTCGATCGTCCACGGAGAAGCCGTTGAGGGCGACGAGGGACGTGCCGGTGACGCCCCCGACGGAGCCGTCGAGGTTGACGAGCAGGTGGAAGACCTCGGCCACGACCCACATGCCGATCGCGAACACGCCGCCGTGGAGGCGCAGGGTGAAGAGCGACGTCGGGATCGCGACCGCGCCGGCGATCAGCGCGGCCAGAAGGAGCGCGAGGTACACGGTCACGCCCCAGTTCGACAGCTGGATCGTCGCGTAGGCACCGATGCCGAAGAACGCCTGCTGGCCGACCGAGACGAGGCCTGCGTACCCCGCGAGCGCGTTCCACATCGCCGCCAGGATCACGTAGACGAACAGGGTCGTCAGCTTGTCGATCGCGTTCGCGCCGAGCGCCAACGGGACGAACGAGAGCGCTGCGACGAGCGCGAGCAGCGCGGTCACTGAGCCGACCGAGAGGCCGGTCCAGCGCTGGATCGTCAGCTCACGCCGAGCGGCCACGGCGACGTCCGAGGCGGCGTTCATACGCGTTGTGCGAGGACGACGCGGAAGCCGCCCCGGCTCGAGACCTCGGTCAGGACCAGCCGGGCGGCAAGGATGGCGAGGAAGACGATGTGGCCGGCGATGATCTGCCACTGCGGGTTGAGCTGGGCACCGACGTTCTGCGCGACCCCGAGGATGATCCCGCCGGCGAGCGTCCCCCACAACGACCCGAGACCGCCGATGACGACGGCTTCGAAGGCGAAGATCAGCTGCGGCGGCCCGCTGTACGGGTCGAACGACGAACGCATGGCGAGAAAGACCCCGGCCAGCCCTGCCGTGGCGACGGCGATGCCGGCGGCGACCGCGTAGACGGACTTCGAGTTGATGCCGACGAGCTCCGCCGTGTCCGCGTCCTCCGCCGTAGCCCGCAGAGCGCGGCCGATCGGCGTCAGCCGCAGGAGCAGGTGGAGGCCGCCCAGCACCGTGACGGCGACGCCGAAGATGATCACGCTCAGGTGGCTGATGTAGATCTGGTCGGTGATCGTCCAGCTACTGAAGGCGAGATCGCCGATCTGGGGTCCGAGCGAGCGGGTGTCGGCCCCGTATTCCTCGAAGAGGACGTTCTGGACCACGATCGCGAGCCCGAACGTGGTGAGGAGCGGGACGAGCACGCCCGCGCGGAGGCTGCGCTCGAGCATCGTCCGCTGCAGCAGCCACCCGAGAACGGCCAGTGCAGGCAGCACGACAGCGAGCGAGACAAACGGGTCGAGCCCCGCGTGGTCGGCCAGCAGGAGGGTCAGGAACGCGCCGAGGATCGCGAGGTCGCCGTGGGCGAGGTTGATGATCCGCATGACGCCGAACATCAGCGAGAGGCCGCTGGCGATCAGCGCGTAGTACCCGCCGAGGAGAACCCCCTGGATGATCTGGTTGAGCCAGATCACGCGGCCGCGCCCCGCCGGAGGCCGAAATACGCATCGACGATCTGGTCCCGGGAGACCGCTGCCGCGTCCCGCTCGAGCACGATCCGGCCCTCGAGCATGCAGGCGACGCGCGTCGCGGTGCCGAGCGCTCGCGCCACATCCTGCTCCACGAGCACGACCGTGGTGCCCTGCCTGCCGACCGACGCGATCGTCTCGTAGAGCGCCTGCACGACAACGGGAGCGAGCCCCAGCGACACCTCGTCGAGCAGCAGCAGGCGCGGATTGGCCATCAGCGCCCGCCCGATCGCACACATCTGCTGCTCCCCGCCGGAGATGACGCGGGCGCGGCGCCTTGTCAGCTCGCGCAACGCCGGAAAGAGCCCGTAGACGGCGTCGAGGTTCCATGGCCCCTTGCGCCCGCTGCGACCCCCGACGAGGAGGTTCTCCTCGACGGTCAGGCCCGGGAACAGCCTCCGTCCTTCGGGGACGAGCGAGATGCCGAGCCGCACGCGGCGGTAGGCCGGGGCGGTAGTGACGTCGGCGCCGTCCAGCAGTACCCGTCCGGCCGCCGGGCGGTGAGCACCCGCGATCGCGCGGAGCAGCGTCGTCTTCCCGGCTCCGTTCGCGCCGACGAGGGCGAGCGTCTCACCCTCCTGCAGCTCGAGGTCGACGGCCCGCACTGCCTGCAGCAAGCCGTGGCGGACGTCGAGGCGCTCGACCTTGAGGAGACTCACGCCGCACTCCCGAGATAGGCGTCGATGACGGCTGCGTCGGCCATGACCTCCTCGGGCGCGCCGTCGGCGATCACCCGGCCCGCGTCCATGCAGACGAGACGTTCCACGACCTGCACGAGCACGTGCACGATGTGCTCGATCCAGACGATCGCGATCCCGCGGTCGTGGAGGCTGCGGATCGTCTCGACCAGCTGGCTCGCCTCCGCGTCGGTGAGGCCGCCGCCGATCTCGTCCAGGAGCAGGACGACGGGATCCGTGACGACGGCGCGCGCCAGCTCCAGGCGCTTGCGATCGAGCAGCCCGAGGGTCTCCGCCCGCCGGTTCGCCACCTGGAGCATCCCGGAGAGCTCGAGGGACTCGATGCACCGCGTGTAGCCCGCTCGTCCGTGATGCCCACCGCCGGCCGAGGCGGCGACGAAGACGTTCTCGAACACGGTCATCCCGCCGAAAGGCCGCGGCACCTGATGGGCCCGCGCGATCCCGCGGCGGCAGCGGGCTGCGGCGCGGAGCGGCGTCACGTCGGCGCCGCGAAACGTGACCTTTCCTTCCGAGGCCGGCAGCGCCCCCGAGAGGACGTTGAGCAGCGTCGTCTTGCCGGCCCCGTTGGGGCCGACGATCCCGATCGCCTCACCTTCAAGGACTGTGAAGTCGACCTTCTGGAGGACGACCAGCGCGCCGAAGCGCTTGCGGAGCCCGACCGCGGCGAGCATCGAGGTGCCGTCGGCCGGGCTCACGCAGCGCAGGTCAGGAGTTGTACGGCTTGAGCTTCGCCTGGATCGGCACGCGCTTGTCGTCCGCGTGTTCCGTGATCGGGAGGTCGAGCTTGAACTTGCCCGACTTCGCCTTCACCCACTGGTCGCCGATGATCGGTGTGTTGACCACGTTCGGAATCGGGAACTTGCCCCAGTTGAGCTGTCCGAGAGGCGTCGCGACGTTCAGCTTGCGCATCGCGTTGGACACCGCGGTCTTGTTCTTGGGGTTCCCGGCCTTCTGGAGCGCGGCGACCGCGACGTCGAACAGCGCTGCGCTGGAGCCGAGGTTCTGGTTCCACTGCCGCCCCGTCGTCTTCGTGTAGCCGTCGGCGAGCGCCTTCGCGGAGAGGCCGGTGAGGTTCCACTTGTATGGGAACACCGGGTGCCAGTACGCGGCCGACGCGAGGTTGTACCCAATCGAGCCGAGCGCCTCCACCTGCGACGGGAAAAGTCCCGTCTTGGCGATCTGTGCGATCTTCACCATCCGGGTATAGCCCTGCTGCGCGGCCTGGCGCCAGAAGGTGGCGAAGTCGGGGGGGATCGGGAACGTGTTGAAGATCTCACAGTTCTCCGCCTTGAACTTCGCGATCTGCGCGGAGTAGTCGGTCGTACCGTCCTCGTATGCGCCCGGATCGACGATCGTGTAGCCGGCCTTCTTGAGCAGCGGCCCGAGCGCGGCGCGGATGGCGTTGCCGTCGGCGTCGTTCGGCCACATCACGCCGACCTTCTTGTTGGTGGAGATCGCCTTCCACTGCGAGATGTAGGCGTTGGCGAAGTCCTGCACGCCGAACGAGAAGTGGAAGGTCGACTTGAAGCCCTTCTTCGGGTCGCCCTTGCGGCCGAAGAACCACGCCTCCCACGGCTGCACCGTGGAGACGCAGGGCACGCCGGCCGCCTCGGCCGCGTCGGCGACCGGGTTGTTCGTCTCCGGCGTCGACGTCGAGAGGATCAGGTCGACCTTGTTCTTGTTGATCAGCTCGCGAGCGAGCTGGCCGGCACGGACAGGGTCTGAGGTGGTGTCCTTGTCGATGATCTGAACGGCGTACTTCTTGCCGTGGATCGTCAGGCCGCCGGCGAGCTTCTTCCGGGCGAGGCCGAGGATGTACGGATCCGGCTCGCCGAAGCCGCCGAGCGGGCCGGTGCGCGGGCTGATGAACCCGATCTTCAGCGTGCTGGCCGCATCAGCTTGCTCCGTGACCCGGATGCTCCCCAACGCGCGTCCCGCGAACGCCCCCGAGAGAGCAAGGCCCGCAAGGCCGGCGCCACCCCGCTTCACCAGCTCTCGACGCGAGACCGCTGTCTCGAGAATGCCCTCGTGCTCGTCCGACATGAATGCCCTCCCTCAAACCGTTTACGGAGCCGCGGAACCTACGACGCGAAAAACCTACGACACGGAATGTCCACCCGTCAAGACACTGTTCTACTATGCGGAACATCACGTCCTCGTCCGCGAACGGCCACTCGCAGTCGCTCGAGCGCGGCCTCGCCGTGCTCTCGGCTTTCCGCCCCGCACGTTCGCACCTCGGCGTCAGCGAGCTCGCCCGCGAGGTCGGCCTGACCCGCAGCACCGTCCATCGCTACGTGGCCACGTTGAGCGCGCTCGGGTATCTCGAGCAGGACGCCTCGACGCGGAAGTACCGGCTCGGCCCGCGCGTCCTCGACCTCGGTTTCTCCGCGATCAACTCGATGGAGCTGCGCGAGATCTCGGCGCCGCACCTGCGCGAGCTGAGCGACGAGACGGGCCATACCGTCAACATGGCCATTCTCGACGGCGTCGACATCGTCTATGTCGAACGCTGCCGAAGCTCGCGAGAGGGTCAGCAGAACATCGACCTCGATCTGCACGTCGGCTCTCGGCTGCCCGCGTACTGCACGTCCATGGGCAAGGTGCTGCTCGCGTTCCTTCCTGAAGACGAGCGCTCCCGGCGGCTGGATCGGATCGAGCTCACCCAGCGTGGTCCCAACACGATGACCGACACGCGAACCCTGCGGGCCGAGCTCGAGCGCGTTCGGGATTCCGGCCTCGCAATCAACAACGAAGAGCTCGCCTACGGGCTGCGTTCGATCGCCATGCCCGTCCGCGGCCGCGAGGGCGAGGTCACGGCGGCGATCAACCTCGCCGTCCACCGCTCGATGATGTCGATGAAGGATCTCGTGGGGCGGCTGAGCCCACCCCTGCGGCGGGCCGCCGACATGATCTCCGCCCGCGCCGGGTATCGCCCGAACGGCGTCTAGCCCCAGACCTCCGACGCGACCTCGACGAGCAGCCGCAGCTTCGCCACCTGCTCCTCGTAGGTGAGCGCGTTTCCCTCGACGGTCGAGGAGAAGCCGCACTGCGGCGAGAGGCACAGCTGCTCGAGCGGCGCGTACCGTGACGCGTCCTCGATCCGGCGCTTGAGCTCGTCCTTCGATTCCAGGTCTCCCCGTTTGGTGGTCACGAGCCCGAGGACGACGCGCTTGTCGCCCTTCGGGAGGAACCTCAGCGGCTCGAAGCCGCCCGAGCGTTCGTCGTCCCACTCCATGAAGTAGCCGTCGACGTCGAGCTCGTTGAGGAGCGCCTCCGCGACGAAGTCGTAGCCGCCTTCCGCGACCCAGGAGGAGCGGAAGTTGCCACGGCACATGTGCGTCGTCACGGTCATGCCGGCCGGTCGGCCGTCGAGCGCCGCGTTGACGTGCCGGATGTACTCCAGGTGTTGCCGTTCCGCATCGCCGCCGATCGACTCGACGTACCGGCGCTGCTCCGGATCGTTCAGGTAGGCGAGGCTCGTGTCGTCGAGTTGAAGGTACGTGCAGCCGAGCTCACCGAGCCGGCGGAGTTCGTCCCTGTAAGCGGCGACGAGGTCTACCCAGAACTCCTCGACATTCGGATAGACGCTCTCGTCGATGGCGCCGCGGCCGCCGCGGTAGTGAACCATGCTCGGCGAGGGAATGGTGAGCTTCGGCGTCGCCGTGCCACAGGTGCCCCGGAGGAAGCTGAAGTCGCCTCCGAAGATCGTTCTGGACAGGCCGATCCGGCCGTCCACGTGGAGCGCAGCGGCCATGAATTCGAGATCGCCCTGCTCATTGTGAAACGTCACCTTGACTTTGTCGTCGGCGGTCGAGATGCCGTCGAGCTGGTAGATGAAGTCCATGTGCCAGGAGCTGCGGCGGAACTCCCCGTCCGTGGCCGACTGCAGGCCCACGCTCTCCTGCATCGCCACTGCTCCGCGGATCGCCTCGTTCTCGGCTGCGCGAAGCTCCCCGGCGTCGATCCGCCCTGCCGCGAGGTCCGCCCGAGCCTGAAGAAGTGCCGGCGGCCGGAGCAAGCTGCCGACGTGATCCGCGCGAAACGGCGGCCGCTCGAGCATCGCGAGAGGCTAGTCGAGGAACTAGGATCGCGAGTTGGAGGCCTGGCCGACCCGTTCTCAACCGCGACGCGATCATGCTCAGGGACGCTATTGCCGAGTTGGAGTCGACAGCTCGGCGGCTGGATCCTGGGCAAGAGCAGCGGGACGACCTGTGGGGCGCTGTAGGGGCTCACGTTCTCGGGAACCTCTCGAGCCTCGGGGAGGCCGCTGCGTTCTCGACCGACGGGGTGCCCGACGCTGAGGCATTTGCAATCGCGGAGACGCCGACAGAAATCGCCGATGCGCTGATAACGATCAAAGCCGTGGAGCAGACCGGCATCAACCAGGCGTCGGGGTGAGACGTGCCACGAATGATGGCGCCCTTCAGGCCTAAACGACAGACCCTGGTCGTCGCGGCGCTCGTCGCCGTCATCCTCGTCCTGGTCTACGGCGGCGTTTCCTGGGTCTTCTCGGACAAGCTGATCGCGCAGACGTTCAAGCCCCTCGGCCCCGTCGACCTGGCCGCCTTCGGGCTGCCCCAACCCGAGGAGGCAACCATCCCCGGGGACGGCGGAGCCACGTTGGCAGCCTGGTATTTCGCCAATCCGCGGCACGAACGCTGTGCCGTGGTGATGCTGCACGGCTTCGGCGGCAGCAGATCCGAGATCATCGCCGCCACCCCGATCTTCTGGGGCCGCGGCTGCGACCTCCTGCTCTACGACGCCCGTGGACACGGCGAGAGCTCACCCTCCCTCCTCACCTACGGCGCCCACGAGCGGCAGAATCTGCGCCTCGCGATCGACTGGCTGGCCGGCAAGAGCGGGCTGCCGCGGATGCGGATCGGGCTGATCGGGTGGTCGTACGGTGCCGCCACCGCGATCCAGGCGGCCGCCGAGGTCTACGACGTCGCCTTCGTCGTCGCCGATTCTTCTTATTCCAGCCTCGGCGACATCGCCCGCGCGCAGGCCGGCAAGCAGTTCGGGGCGTGGGCCAAGCTCTTCGTCCCCGGCGCCTTGCTGGTCTCCGGGCTGCGCGCCGGCTTCGACGCCAGGGACGTCGCACCGGCGAACGCGATCCGAGACGTGCAAGCGCCTGTATTGCTGATCCACTCCCGTCAGGACCGTTTCACTCCGGTCGGGCAATCCGAACGCATCTACGCCCACAGCAACAAGAACCGCACCCGGCTCGTCATCCCGGCCTGGGAAGCGGAGCACGGGCATTCCTACACGACCAACGCGGTCGGCTACACCGCCGTGGTCGACCGCTTCCTGCAGACGTTGGCCCCCGGGTTCGGCGTGCGCCTCAAGCGGTGACGGGGAAACGTGATCCTTGGCCCAGGCAGCGACGTTGTTACAACGGGAGCCGCGACAGGCGCCCGCGAAGCCAAGTCCGGTGCTCGAAACGATCACCAAGCGCTGCCGGGCGTGCGGATGCGGCTGATTGACTTCCATCACCTTCAGCCCCGATGTCGCCAGCGCCGCACCAAGCGGCTCGCGAAGGCGCCCGTCGACTCACTCCGACCGGGTTGATCTGGCCGTGGCGGCGCACCCATGAGACCAGATCCCGGTGCCCCGCTGCCGTCGTCGAAAAGACACGCGTGCCGAGCAGCGGTCGGTCAGATCGAGAGCACCGCTGCGCGGTGCGCGTCGGTGTTGGCGTGCTCGACAAGAGCACGCCGAGCGAGCTTCGCGGCGTGCTCGCCAAGCGGGTATGACGCCTGCTTCAGGAGCCGCTCGAAGACTCAGTGTCGTTCACCTGGGAGGGGGAGCTTGACAGTGAAGCTGGTTCCCGTGTGGGGGCGGTTGAGGATTGTGACTGAGCCGTCCATCGCCTCGGTCAGCTCTTTGACGATTGCGAGGCCGAGGCCGCTGCCGAGGCGGCGGTTGTGGCTGTAGCGCTCGTGGAGGTAGAAGCGTTCGAATGCGCGGGGGAGGTCGTGGCTGTCGATGCCTGGTCCGCTGTCGTTGACGATGAGCAGGCCGGGTTCGACGGTGACGGTCACGCTGCCGCCGGCCGGGGTCGAGCGGAGCGCGTTCTCGATCAGATTGGAGAGGACCTGGAGCAGGCGGTCGGGGTCTCCGACGGCCGAGGCTTCTGCCGCGCCGGCGATCTCGAGGCTGACATCGAGCGCGTCGGCCTGGTTCTGGTAGCGGGCCGCCGCGTCGTGTGCGACCTCGACGAGGTCGAGCGGCTCTCGCTTGACGGTGAAGGTGTGCTGGTTCAGCCTGGCGAGGTCGAGCAGGTCTTGGACGAGCCGCTTGAGTCGCTTGGCCTCGCGCACGAGAACGTCGGCTGCGGTCTTGGGTTCGATCACGCCTTCGCTGATCGCCTCGGCGTGGCCGGAGATCGCGGTCAGCGGCGTCTTCAGCTCGTGGCTGACCGAGAGCAGGAAGGCTTTCTCGGTCGCGCGGGCGCGGTTGAGGTCGGCCGCCATCTCGTTGAACGCTTCGGCGAGGGCGACGGCTTCGTCGGGACCTGTCGCGGGGATGGGCGAAGGGTGGGCGCCGGCGGCGAGCTTGCGGGCGGCGGCGGCGACACGCCCGACTGGGCGCGCGATCGCTTGGGTCAGTAGGAGCGCGAAGATGGCCGCCAGGCTGGCGCCGATCAGGCCGGCGACGAGCAGGCTGATCGCGAATGGCCGCCCGTCGGCGGCCTCGAGGCGGGCGGATCGCAGCAGGATGACGACCCTGCGATCCGCGCGCCGGGCGGCGTAGAGGAACTTGCTTCCGCGGATGGTGAGGGTGCCGTCCGCAGGCCAGCCGGAGCGGAGCGCTGCGGCGCCGCTTGGAGGAAGGAGGAGCGCGGCCTGGTCGAGTGAGACGATCGAGAGGCGCTGCTCCTGGGTGGCGAGGAAGAGACCGAGGTTGGCGATCGGCGTGGAGGTGTTCGGTGCGGCCCGTGCCTGGACGGCGAGCAGGTCGGCTTGCCGGTCGAGTGATCTGCGCGCCTCGTGTGTGGCGGAGCGGCGGACGAGGAGGGCGCCGATCCCGACGGTCACGAAGATCGAGACGAGTACCGCGCTGACGGCGCCCAGGAAGAGCCGCGCGCGCAGTGAGTTCACGGCGTTCGCTGGCTCGCGGGTTGGATTGCCTTGTAGCCGACCCTGCGGATCGTCTGGATCAGCTCTGGCCTGCCGAGCTTGCTGCGCAGCTGTGCGATGTGGACGTCAACGGTGCGTGTGCCGGCGGGGTACTCGAGGCCCCAGACTTTGTCGAGCAGTCGGTCGCGCGAGACGACCAGGCCCTTGTTCTGGATCAAGCAGGCAAGCAGATCGAACTCGCGTGCGCGTAGTTCGACGGGATGCCCGGAGACCGTGACCTCGCGCGCGTCGGCGTCGACGATCACGTCCCCGAGGATCAACGTGCCGCCCTGCGCGACGGTTTCGGTGCGGCGCAACACCGCCTTGATCCGGGCAACGAGCTCGCCTGGGGAGAAGGGCTTCGTGATGTAGTCGTCGGCACCGAGCTCGAGTCCCCCGATCCGGTCGGCCTCGCCGTCGCGGGCGGTGAGCATGATGATCGGCACGATCGATCCGGCCCGCATGCGCCGGCAGAGGTCGAAGCCGTCGCCATCGGGGAGGCCGATGTCGAGGACGATCAGCTGCGGCCGCTCACGGTTGAACTCGGCGAGCGCCTCGGCGCTGGTGGCGGCCCAGCTGACGCGGAAGCCCTCGCGCTCGAGGTAGGCGCGTACGAAGGAGGCGATCCCCTCCTCGTCCTCGACGATCAGGACGCTGGGCCCGTTCACGACCACCATGCCAAAGGTGTGAGGCTCGTTATAGGGCTCCGAACGCCCAGAGCTCGCGGCGGGCTCCGGTGCGGGCGACGGTGACGAAGCCGGGCTTGAGCTGCCCGATCGAGCCGCGTGCTCCGTTGAAGAAGACGCGCGTCTTCGCGGTGACCGCGATTCTGACGGTGCCGCCCCCTTCGGTGCGGAGCGCGATCGCCTGGCCGGTGACCGTGGCGATCGTGCCGCGGTAGAGATGCGCACTCGCTTGGCGCGGCGGTGAGAACGCGAACAGCTCGCGCAAGTGGATCGCTTTCTTCTTGCCGTTGTCCTCGGAGCTATCCGCCGTCGGGCGTACCACGACGACGTGGCCGGCCTTGAGCTCGGAAATCGACGAAGGCTCGCCGTCGAGGTGGAGTTGCGTCGCTCCGTCGATCACCATGGTGACGCTCTTGCCCTCGCTGACCAGCACGAGTTGGTTGTGTGAGACGGTGCGCAGAACACCAGCCAGGGGCTTGCCCGAGTGCGGCGGGGTGTGTGCCGGGGAGAAGGCGTCAACCTCCTGCGCCGCCTGCCCGCTCTTGCCACGCTCGGTCACCACGGCCACGAAGCCGGGTCGCACATCGAGGATCGAAGCCGGATGGCCGTCGACGAGCACACGCGTGCGCGCATCGACGGCCACGGCGACCGTGCTCCCGTCGAGCGTCTTCAGGACGAGCCCGTCCGCCGACACCGATTGCACAATCCCGCGCTCGCTCGACGGTCGGTCCCGGCTCGAGGACGGCGTATTCCCCGCCGGCAAATCGGCGGGTTTCCCTGCGCTACCGGCTGACGAAGTGCCCGACCAAACGAGCCCGAGCGCAGCAGCGCACACGGGCAGCCAGACTCTCCATCGCCCCGGTTTCATCTGCCTCCTAGGTTGCCCGAAAAAGTCATCCGTGCCTACGCGGTTTGCAAGCGGCGCGTAAAAAAGTCCGCAATCGCAGCGTCTGAGCGCTCAGTTTACGCCCCGAATACACGCGACGACCTCAGCGGCCGACGTGTGCCGACAGAATGAGGTGATCGGAAATAACGGCAAGCAGGAGGTACTCACCTGCGCAAACCAAGAAGGGGAGGACTCATGAAGCGAGCACTATTTCTGTTGTTCGTCGGCTTGCTCGCGGGGAGCGTGTTGGCTTCGGCTCAAGCGGCGCACAAGCCGCCGTCTGCGAAGAAGACGACGATCTGTCACCGCACACATTCAGCGACGAATCCTTACGTGACCTTGAGGGTCTCGACCGCCGCCCTGGCGGGACACATGCACCACTCGGGGGACATCATTCCTGCACCTGCAGGCGGTTGCCCGAAGGTCGCGATCGACCCCCATCACGGTGGTCATCTGCTCACGGCGACGCTGACGGGTCATGCGGAGGTTCCCGGCCCCGGCGACCCGGACGGTAGCGGTACAGCTTCGATTCGGCTGACAGGCGGCGAGGGCAGGCTGTGCTTCGAGCTGACGGCGAAGAACATCGTGCTACCGGCAACGGGCGCCCACATCCACCAGGGCGGAGCAACCGTGGCCGGACCGATCGTCGTCCCGCTGTCACCACCGGATGCCGGCGGCAGCTCGGCCGGCTGCGTTTCGGTGGATCGCGCACTGGTCGCGGCGATCCTTACGAATCCCGCCGGCTATTACGCGAACGTCCACACCTCGGACTATCCGGCCGGCGCAATCCGCGGCCAGCTGCAGCTGGTTCCGTAGCAAGGCCCGAGGAGGGGGGAGGCGAGCCTCCCCCCTCTCTATTCGCCGGCCTGACGGGCCTGCGGCCCGAGGAGTGGATCGCGCTCGAACGCGGCGACGTCGACAGGGCCGCTGGCGTCGTCCATGTACGCCGCGTCTACACGGACGGTCGGGTCAAACCGTTCGGCAAGCAGGAGCGGTCGCTAACGCGCTGTCCCTCTTCCGTCCCGTGCGGCCCATGCGCTCGACGCGATGCCGCCACGGATCGACACTCGGCTTCTCTTCCCCGGCGACCGCGGCGGCCACCTGAACCTGCACAACTGGCGGGCCGACCACTCGACGCCAGCCGTCAAAGCCGCCGGCCTCGAACACCGCACCCCCTACGCCCTGCGACACACGTTCGCGACATTCGGGATCGCCGCTGGCGTTTCCCTGTTCGAGCTCGCCCGGTTCCTGGGGACCAGCGCCGAGCAGATCGACAAGACCTACGGGCACCTGCTCCCGGACGCCCTCAACCGGACGCGTGGCGCGCTCGACACCTTCCTCGCGGAGCCTTCCGAAAAGGTAACCCGGGATGCTTAGACCTACCTGCGGATCATCATCGTTTGGGCCACGGTTTGGGCCAGAAAACCATCGGGGCGCCGAGATTTGAACTCGGGACCTCTAGTCCCCCAGACTAGCGCGCTAACCAGGCTGCGCCACGCCCCGTCGGCGAGCACTGTAGCGCCTCACGCGGCGCGAGCTTCGGCGGCAGCTACGAAGTCACCACCGCGTCTTCACTGGATCCTCAGGCCTTGGATCCCCGGTTCCGGGCTCGGCAGCTGCGGGTCGATCCGCTCGAGAGCGTCCACCAGGAGGATCGCGGTGGCCAGACTCTTCGTCCAGTTGCTGTCTGCGGGCACCACGTACCAAGGCGCCCAGTCGGTGGACGTCGCCTCAATGACCTCCTCCCAGGCTTTCAGGTACTCGTCGAAGCGTTCGCGCACCTTCAGGTCGTCGAGCCGGAACTTCCAGCGCTTCTCCGGATCGTCGATGCGCTCCTGGAGGCGCTTGCGCTGCTCCTCCTTCGAGACGTTCAGGAAGACCTTGACCAGCGACGTTCCCTCGTCGGTCAGCATCCGCTCCCAGTCGCAGCCACAGGTAGTCGTGCGCAAGCTCGGTCGAGGTTGGCGCCCGAAACGAGGTCACTCGGCAGCCTTGTGGATTGACTCCGGTGAGCACGGCCCGGATCACGCCGTCCTTGCCGGATGCGTCGAGGCCTTGCAGCACGAGTAGAACGCTGTGCTTGCCTCGGCGAACAGCCGTGTCTGGATGACATCGAGCCGATCGTGGAGCTGGCCAAGGCGCTTGTGGGCCGCCTCCTTGCCTTCGATCCCGAGCGTGTCGCGCGGATCGCGCTCCAGGAGCTGAACCTTTGAGCCCGGAGCTACCCGCAGCGCCTCGATCTCCAGCATCGAAGCCCCTTGCCGGAGGTGCTACTTCTTCGAGCCGAGCTGGCGGTAGAGGCGGTCGACGAGCTTCGGCATCGACTCGAGCCGCCGCGTGATGACCCGCACCCTGTACTCGAGGAAGTGCTCCGGCTCGACCTTGAGCGCCTTCGCCAGGGCCTTCATGTGCTCCGTCGACGGCACCGGCCGGTTGCCGTGGACGACATGGTTCAGATAGCCGGCCGACAGTCCGGTCTTTTCGGCCAGGGCGCGGTACGTCACGCCCGTCTCCGCCATCAGCCGGCGGATGGTCGGGCCGAAAGGCTCCTCGCTGAACCGCCGCCTTCGTGCCATCAGAGCATCTCCTTCACGCGTGTCGCGATCTCGTTGGCCGGCACCCGTACTTGTTCGCCCGATGCCCGCAGGAGCATATCGAGGCTGCCGTCCTCGAGCGTCTTCTTGCCGACCGTAAGCCTGATCGGGCACCCGATCAAGTCGGCGTCGTTGAACTTCTCTCCGGGACGCAGGTCACGGTCGTCGAGCAGCACCTCGATCCCTGCCTCGTCGAGCGACCGGGCCGCCTCCTCCGCCAGCTCGAGCACACCCTCCGCCGTCGCGGCCAGCGCGACGACGTGCACCTGGTACGGCGCGATCGCCGCCGGCCACTTGATCCCCTGCTCGTCGTGGGACTGCTCGACGACGGCCGCCATCACGCGACCCGGGCCGATGCCGTAGCTGCCACCGAGCAGCGGCCGCTCCTGTCCGTCCTCGTCCACGAAGGTCGCGCCCAACGGCTTCGAGTAACGGTCGCCGAAGTTGAAGATGTGGCCGATCTCGATCGCCGTGCGGAACTGGAGGGCTCCGCCGCACTCCGGGCAGAGGTCGCCCTCGACCGGTTCGCGAATGTCGGCGAAACGCGGCTCGTAGTCCCGGCCCGCCTCGACGCCGCGGAGGTGCCAGCCGTCCCGGTTCGCGCCCGCGACGAACTGTCCCCCGCGCAGAGCCTCGTCTGCGACCACCTCGAGCTCGACGCCCACCGGCCCGAGCGACCCGCCCGAGGCGCCGAACGCAGCCCGGATCTCCTCATCCGTGGCGGGACGAGAGGCCGAGCTCAGCACACCCACCAGCTTCGACTCGCTCAGCCGGTCGTCGCCGCGAATCAGCGCCAGAACCAGCGCCCCGTCGTCCTTCACGACCGGCATCGCCTTGGAGGTCGCCGTGGCGTCGATCCCGAGGAACTGGGCCAGGCCCTCGATCGTCGTCACGTCCGGCGTCTCCACCTCCTCCGGCGCCGTGAGCGGCTCGGGAAACTCGGGCGCGCGCGGGATCGCCCTGGCGATCTCCAGATCGGCGGCGAAGTCGCCGTTCTCGCACACGACCAGAGTGTTTTCTCCGGAGCCGGAGGGCGCCAGGAAGTCGACGCTGTATTTCCCGCCCATGATCCCGCTCTCGGCCTGCACCGCGTGCGCCTCGACGCCACAGCGCGCGAACATGCGGTCGTAAGCGTCGCGGTGGAGCTCGAAGCTCCGCTTCACGCCTTCCTCGTCCCGATCGAACGAGTAGGCGTCTTTCATGATGAACTCGCGGACCCGCAGCAGGCCTCCGCGCGGCCGGGGCTCGTCGCGGTCCTTGACCGCGAAGTGGTACCAGATCTGCGGCAGCTCCTTGTACGACTGGATCTCGCGCGCGTGGAACGTGAACGTCTCCTCGTGGGTCATCGGGAGGATGAAGTGCCGGCCGTTGCGGTCGGTCAGGTGAAAGATCTCCGGAATCGACGCGCGCCCGGTCGCCTCCCAGAGCTCGACCGGCGTCAGCAGCGGGCAGAGGAATTCCTGCCCGCCGATCGCGTCCATCTCCTCGCGGATGATCTGCTCGATCTTGCGGTGCACGCGCCAGCCCAGCGGCAGGAACGACCACACGCCGGCGCTCACCTGCCTGATGAAACCGCCCCGTACGAGCAGCTTGTGGCTGGCCGCCTCGGCGTCGGCCGGCGGGTCGCGCAGGGTCGGGAGAAAGAGCTTTGAAGCCCGGGCAATCATCGTTGTCCCGGCAGGCTACTCCAGCGGGATGAGCGAAGCCTCGGCCATGGCCAGGGCTGCAGGCTTGGCCATCTTGAGGCGTGTTGGGCGGTGCATCCCATCGGCGATCCAGCGGTCGATCTCGTGGAAGAGCTCTTCGATCAGGATGTCGGAGGAGACCTTCTTCAGCACCCGGCCGTGTGCGTACACGAAGCCGACGTCGCGCCCGCCGGCGATCCCGAAGTCGGCATCGCCTGCCTCTCCAGGGCCGTTCACTGCACAGCCGAGCACGGCGACCTCGAAGTGCTGCGGGTAGTCGCGGAGCCGCTGCTCGACCTTGACCGCGAGCTTCTCGACGCCGACGTTGTCGCGGCCGCAGGACGGGCAGGCGATCATGACCGGGCCGCGCTCCCGCAGGCCCAGCGCCTTGAGAATCTCGTAGGCGGTCTTGATTTCCTCGACCGGGTCGGCGGTCAAGGAGACGCGAATCGTGTCGCCGATCCCGTCCACGAGCAGCGCGCCCATGCCGACCGCGGACTTGATCGAGCCGGAGAACGGCATTCCCGCCTCGGTCACCCCCAGGTGCAGCGGGTAGGGCACCTTCGCGGAGAGCTTCCGGTAGGCGCGGATCATCGTCGGCACGTGGCTCGACTTGACCGAGATCTTGAAGTCGTGGAAGTCGAGCTTCTCCAGCAGCTCGACCTCCTCGATCGCCGCGGCGACGAGGGCGTCGGCCTGGTCCTGCTGGGCCAGTGCGTGCAGGTGCTTGGGGAGCGAGCCCGAGTTGGCTCCGATCCGCATCGGGATCCCGGCCTTCTTCGCCGCCTTCACCACCAGCTCGACCTTGTCGGGGCCGCCGATGTTGCCCGGGTTGATGCGAACGGCCGCGACGCCGGCGTCGATCGCCTTCAGTGCCAGGCTGGCGTTGAAGTGGATATCCGCGATCACCGGGATCGGCGAAAAGCGCACGATCTTCCGCAGCGCCTCGGCGTCCTCGGTCTTGGGCACGGCGCAGCGGACGACCTCGCAACCGGCGGAGGCAAGCGCGGCGATCTGTGCCGTCGTCGCCTCCACATCATGCGTCAGGGTCAGCGTCATCGACTGGACGACGACGGGCGCTCCGCCGCCGATCCTGACGTTGCCCACGCTTATTTCACGCTCGCTCGGCATGAGCTCGATTGTAGTCCGGGCCCGTGGAAGCGACGAGGTCTGGCTGAGTCGGCGCAGCTAGCTCGGCCGCAAACGGTTCGGACCCGCGAGCGTAAAGCGGACGATAGCGCGGCTGCGCGCGGAGCCGAAGACGCCTGTGGCCTCAGCAATGTAGCGTCCTGCCGGCAGCTGCTTGAAGAGCTCGGCCATGACGTCGCGCGAGTAACCGGGCAGCACTACGCCAGTCCTCGGCGCCGTCGAGAAGACGATTCGGCCGCCGCGGTCGCGGACGTTCAGACGCAGCGCGGACAGGTAGCCGTGCACCCTGCCGGTGTTACGCACGAGCGTGAGGAAGCGGAGCCGGCTCGGGCCGGCCTGAAAAACCCTCACCGCCTCGATGCGGCCGCGGGGGGCCGGGGCGCGCACGCCGGGAATGAGCAGCGCGCCGAGCAGGCGCAACCGGTACGGTGGCGCGCGGCCCGCCGGAAGGTTCGGGACCGCCTCGACCACGGCGGCACCGACGGCCTCACCGGCCGGCACGGGCCGGAGCAGCCGCGCTCGAACGGTCGCTGTTCCGCCCGGGCGGAGGAGGAGAGTACGCGGGGCTAGTGCGAACCGGCGCGCTGCGGCCTGGAGCTCCGCCCGTCGCTCGCGGATTGTCAGACCTCCATCGAGCGTCTGGCGGACGAGCGCAGGGTAGATCCGGATGCGGAAGCGAACGTTCGTCCCGTTCGCAACCGTAATCGAAGGGAGTTCGCCCTCCGGCCCGGCGACGGTGTCGATGATCGCGGGCGAGATCGTGAGCGTCCCGCCGCCCGCCCTGCCCGCAGCCATCGCCGGTCGGCCGGAGACAAGTAGGAGGCACACCAGCGAGACCGAAACGAGCCCGGCAGCCACCGCGCGGCGGGAGCAGCCCCTGAGTCTCACGCTACGTGGCCGAGACCGTCCAGGTGACCGTGAGCCCGTAGACGGAGCCCGCCGCGAGCTGCTCGGTCGCTCCGATCGGCTGCGAGTAGCTGACGCTGACCGAGTCGGAGAGCGTGCCCGAGGCGGCGACCGCGGCGGAACCACTCAGCGTCCCGCTGCCGCCGATGCCACCGAGCGTGGGCGACGTCGACCAATCGAGCGCCTGCGCGAGCGCGGTGGCCCCACTCGAACCCGTTGTGCGCAGCAGATGTCCTGGATTCGTGACCGAGGCATCCTGGATGCGCAGCTTCCACGTCGGTCCGGTGGATGTGACGGTGACCGCCCCGGTGCCGGTCGCTGTCTGGCCCGGCGAGAAGTTCGTGAGCACGACCGGCCCCGAAGAGGCGATGCCGAGCACGGAGGCCGTCGTTCCGGAAACGGGCTGGGTGTCGGCCCGCACCGCGGCGGGCGCCGCGAGAGCAGCCGCTGCCAGACCAAGAGCTAGGAGAAGCCGCGTCATCCGTTTGTACTCCCTCCATCTCAAGCGCGTTGACCTTATTGATGCCTGCTATCGGCAAGACACCCGAGCAGCTTGAGGTGTTACCTGTAGTAGTTAGTAACACAGTGTTACTTGCTCGGCCTACCCGCCGGAGAGGCGCCCGATGTCGTTCGAGAGCCCGACGACGAAGAGCAACAGCATGAGCGCGATGCCGATTGCCGACGCGCGCTCGTACACGGCCCTCCCTACGGCCCGGCCCCGGATGCCTTCGATCAGCGAGAAGACGATGTGCCCGCCGTCTAGCGGTAGCAGCGGCAAGAGGTTGAACAGGGCCAGAGAAAGGCTGATCAGGCCTAACACCCACATGTAGGCCTGCACCCCCTGGCTGGCCGCGTTGGACGAGGCTTGGACGATGCCGACCGTGCTCGAGAGCTCCTTGCGCTGGCTCTTGTGGACGAGTCGGACGATCGATTTCGCGATCTCCCGCGTCACGATCCCCGTCAGCTTGACCGATTGCCAGGCGGCGGCCGGCGCCGACAGGTGCTCACCGCTAAGGCGGAAGCCGAGCCGGTAGGCACCCTCTTCCTTCTGCGCACGAACGGGTCCGAGCAGCAGCCGGCGCTGGTGCCGCTGGACCGTCAACGTCAGCGGCTTTCCCTTCGAGGCCTGGATGCGAGTCGGGATGTCCGCGGCGACGACGGGCTTATGGTCGATCTCGAGGATCCTGTCGCCCGGCTTCAGGCCGATTGCCGAGGCAGGGTGGTTCGGGAGCACGGCGGCGACGGTCGACGTCGCCTTGCCGCCGCCGAGCATGAACAGCACCGTGAAGAGCACGACGGCGACCAGGACGTTCGTCGCCGGGCCTGCGGCGACGACGGCGACGCGCTTCCACGTCCGCTGCCGCCAGTACGCCTCCCGGCTGACCGAGTCGGAGATCTCCTGGAGCCCCCGCAGCGCCGCCTCCAGCGCGGCGGTGCTGAGCGGCGCCGCCAGCACGGCTTCGCGCAGACGCTGGAGCTCCTCCTGCGCGCCCTCCGTATCGACCTCCTCGCCTCCGAGGCGCCGGCGCAGGCGATCGACGGGTCCGACGAGCTCCGGAACCTCGTGGAGCGCCCGGGTGAAGTGCACCTCGACGTCCTTCGACGCCGGACGATGCATCCCCGGGATCTTCACGTACCCGCCGAGAGGAATCGCCCGAACGGCATAGACGATCCCGTTGCGCGTCGTCTTCGCCAGCGGAGGGCCGAAGCCGATGTTGAAGCTCCGCGGCTTCATCCCCACCAGCACCGCGGTGAAGAAGTGGCCGGCCTCGTGGATGAGGATCAGGCCGGCCAGACCCAGGATCGCGACGAAGACGTTCATCAGGCGACCGGCAGCCGTCCGCCCGCGAGCCGTCGTGCCGAAGCGTTGGCCTCGAGGAGATCCTCGAGGTCGCGCGCCGGCGCGCCCGCGACCTGGTCGAGCGTTTCCCCGACCGTCTCCGCGATCGCGAGGAACGGCAGGCGTCCGTCGAGGAAAGCGGCCACGGCCACCTCGTTCGCGGCGTTGAACGCGCAGGGGTACGTTCCGCCGGCCTCGCCCGCGCGCCTCGCCAGCGCGAGGAGCGGGAACGTCTCGAGATCGGGCGCCTCGAACTCGAGGGTCAGGCCCCCGGCGAGGTCGAGCGGAGGCACGGGTGTGGCGGCCCGATCGGGATAGGTCAGTGCGAAGGAGATCGGCACACGCATGTCCGGATACCCCACGTGAGCGAGCGCCGAACCGTCGCGGAAGCGGACGAGCGCGTGCACCACGGACGTCGGATGCACCACCACCTCGAGCCGCTCGTAGGGGAGCCCGAAGAGGAAGTGGGCCTCGATCAGCTCCAGCCCCTTGTTGGCGAGCGTCGCGGAATCGATCGTGATCTTCGGGCCCATCTCCCAGGTTGGATGAGCGAGCGCCTCGTCGGGCGTGACGTCTTCGAGCTCATCACGCGTGCGCCCCCGGAACGGGCCGCCGGACGCCGTCAGCACGAGCGATTCGACCGTCTCCGGATCCCGCTCCTGCAAACTCTGGAAGGCGGCCGAGTGCTCGCTGTCGACCGGGAGCAACCGGCCTCCACCCCGCTTCCAGGCCGCGAGAGCGAGCTCGCCCGCGGCGACCAGGCTCTCCTTGTTCGCGAGCGCCAGGTCGACGCCGCGCTCGAGCGTCCAGAGCGTCGCCGGGAGGCCGGCAAAGCCGACCACGGCGTTCAGGACGAGATCGGGCTCCGCCGCATCGAGGAGCTCGGTCAGGTCGCCGCCCACCTGTGTGATCGGGGCGAGATCGTCGATCGGCTGCGAGCCGGATGCGGCCGCCACGAGCTCGAGCTCGGGGTGCGCCTCGATCACCTGGAGCGCCTGCCGGCCGATCGACCCGGTCGCGCCGAGCAGGGCGATCCGTTTCACGCGCGCAGTTTAGGCCGCGCCGAAGGCCGCGATCACGTAGAACGAGGCGACCGAGGCGAAAAGCAGCGAGTCGATTCGGTCGAGCACGCCCCCGTGCCCGGCGAGCAGCCGGCCCGTGTCCTTGACGTCCATCTCCCGCTTCAACGCCGACTCGAACAGATCTCCCACCGGCCCGACGCACGCAATCACCCCTCCGAGGACGAGCGAGCGCCAACCGTCGGCGAAACCGGTCTTGTAGAGCGCTATCCAGGCCGCGAACACGGCTGCGACCGAGCCGACGAGGAATCCCTCCCAGGTCTTGCCGGGAGAGATCGTCGGCGCCATCCGCCGCCGTCCGACCATCCGGCCGCCGAGGTACGCCGCGGTGTCCGACGCGAACACGGCAATCAGGACGGCGAAGACCGCAAGCCGGCCGTGTTCGGCGATCCGCCGGAGCAGCAGTACATGGGCAAGCCCGAAGCCGACCCAGGCCGTGCCGAGAACGGTGATCGCGACGCTCACCGCAACGGGCGCGCGCGTGTCTCCGAAGCCCTTCAGCACGAAGGCGATCGGCAGGGTGGCGAGGAAGCCGGCGGCCATCCAGGCCGGGCCACCGCGGCTCGCCCCCAGCAGGGTCAGCAGCATGCCGGCGTACGCGGCCAGGACGACCGGCCGCATCGGGCGCATCAACGCGCAGAATTCGTGCAGCGCCACGACGCCGGCGGCGGCAGTCAGCGCCAGCAGCCACCAGCCGCCCGCCCAGGCGAGGCCGAGTACCACGGGAAGGCCGACCGCGGTCACCGCCAGCCGCGACCAGAACGAGGTCATCGGCCTCCGAACCGCCGCCGCCGCCCCGCATAGGCCTCGAGAGCCTCGCGCAGCTGGTCGCCTCCGAAGTCGGGCCAGAGCGTGTCGACGAAAACGAGCTCCGAGTACGCGATCTGCCAGAGCAGGAAGTTCGAGATGCGCAACTCACCCGACGTGCGGATAACGAGGTCGGGGTCGGGCAGGTCAGGCGCGTCGAGGTGCTCGGCGAACCGTTCCTCATCGATCTCGTCCGGCGAAATCCCCGACTCGACGAGCGCGCGCGCAGCTTCGACGAGCTCCGCACGGCCGCCGTAGTCGAAGGCGATCCAGAGGTCGAGCTTGTCCTTGGCTGCCGTTCCCGCCTCCATCGCGGCCATCTTCTCCTGCAGCTCGAGGGGGGCGCGGTCGCGGCGTCCGAAGAATCGCGTGCGGACGCCCTTCACCGCGAGTTCCGGCAGCTCGCGGTCGATCGTCTCGCCGAAGATCACCATCAGCTCCTCGACCTCTTCGGGCGGGCGCGTCCAGTTCTCGGTCGAGAAGGCGTACACGGCGATCGACTTGACGCCGAGGTCCAGCGCGGCCTCGACGACGCGGTGCACCGCCCGGGCACCCTCGCGGTGGCCCTCGGCGATCGACAGCCCACGCCCGCGGGCCCAGCGGGCGTTGCCGTCCATGATGATGGCGATGTTCACGATCGCTGCCCGGGGCCGCGATCAGACTTCCATGATCTCGGCTTCTTTGCGCTTGAGCAGCTCGTCGATCTTGGCGACATGCTCGTCCGTGAGCTTCTGGACGCGGTCCTCGGCGCGGCGCTCTTCATCGTCGCCGACGTCACCCGACTGGGCCAACTCCTTCAGGTGGTGCATCACGTCCCGGCGCACGTTCCGGACGGCGATACGACCCTCCTCGGCGAGGTGGCGAACGACCTTGACGAGCTCCTTCCGGCGCTCCTCGGTCAGCTGAGGAATCGGCAAGCGGATGATCTTGCCGTCGCTCGAAGGCGTCAGGCCCAGCTCCGACTCCTGGATCGCGCGCTCGATCGCCTTCAGCGACCCGGGATCGAACGGCTGGATCGTGAGCGTCCGGGGATCGGGTACGTTGATCGTGGCCAGCTGCTTGAGCGGCGTCCGCTGGCCGTAGTAGTCGATGTCGATCCGGTCGAGCAGTGCCGCCGACGCGCGTCCGGTACGGATCGTGTTGAACTCGTGCTGGGCCGTCTCGGCGGACTTGTCCATTCGCCGGACCGCATCCTGGATCAGGTCGTCGATCATGCGCTCGCTCCGGGGTCTCGAGGGCTGGAGATGATGGTCCCGATCCGCTCGCCGAACGCGACCCGGCGGATGTTGCCGTCGGTCAGCGCGAAGACGTAGATCGGCAGGCCGTTGTCCATGCAGAGGGAGAGCGCCGTCGTGTCCATCACCTTGAGCCCCCGCTCGATCGCCTGGAGGTGGGTGAGCTCCGGCAGGAACTCCGCCGCCGGATCGAGGCGGGGGTCGCCGTTGTAGACGCCTTCGACCTCGTGCTTGCCCATCAGGATCGCCTCCGCGCCGATCTCGAGCGCGCGCAGCGCAGCCGCGGTATCGGTGGTGAAGAACGGGTTCCCGGTCCCGGCCGCGAAGATGACGATCCGGCCCTTTTCCAGGTGGCGGATCGCACGGCGGCGGATGTAGGGCTCGGCAACCTCGGACACGGCCAGAGCCGACTGGACGCGGGTGTCTGCGCCGTGTCGCTCCAGCGCATCCTGGATGATCAGCGAGTTGAGAACCGTCGCGAGCATCCCCGCGTAATCGGCTGTCGCGCGGTCCATCCCCTCTGCTGCGGCGGCCATTCCGCGATAAATGTTGCCCGCTCCGACAACAATCGCGATCTGCAGGCCGCTCTCGTGGACCTGGACGATCTCCCGCGCGATCGAATCGACCGTCTCGGGGTCGGTTCCGTAGGCGAGGTCACCCATCAGTGCCTCGCCGGAGAGCTTCAGGAGCACCCGGTCAAAGGCGGGCACTCCTCCGGCGACGGAGCCGACGGCTGCCTCGTCGGCCGTTACTTCCGGCGTCGTTCCCACGGTTCTACTCTGACACCGAGTAGCGCACGAAACCAACGAGCTCCGCCCCGGCCTCCTTGAGGACCTCGCCGACCTTCTTCTTGTCGTCGTGGATCCACGCCTGCTCCTCGAGCACGCCGCCCGGGCTGGCGGCGAAGAACCGCTTGTTGAGCATGCCTTCGACGATCTTCGCGCGCGCCTCCTCGGGTTTGGTCTGCACGTCCGGAAGCTTCTCGTAGACGTCGCGCTCACTCTGGACGTAGTCCTCGGTCACCTCTTCGCGGGTCTGCCACCGCGGGGCTGCGAACGAGATGTGCATCGCGAGCTGGCGGGCGAGCTCCTCCGAGCCGCCGCGCATCTCGACCATGACGCCGATCTTGTTCGCCGGCGGGTGGGCGTAGATCGCGATGACCGTGTCCTCGTCCTTCCGTTCGAAGCGCGCGGCTCCGCGGACGACGACGTTCTCGCCGAGCTTGGCGACTACGCCCTGCTGCTCGTCCTTGAGCGAGTCGACCGCATCCGGGCCTTGCTCGTGCACGACGTCGAGCACGCGTTTGGCGAATGCCAGGAACTCCTCGTTGTTCGAGACCGGCTCCGTCTCGCAGCCGACGGCAACCAACGTGCCGGCCTTTTCGTCGACGCGGTAGCCGACCTTGCCCTCGGTCGTCTCACGGGCCTGGCGCTTGACCGCCTGTGCGAGGCCGTGCTCGCGCAGGTACTTCCGCGCAGCCTCGAAGTCACCGCCGGTTTCGACGAGGGCCCGCTTACATTCCATGTAGCCCGCGCCCGTCTCGTCGCGCAGCTGCTTGACGAGCGCGGCGGGGATCTCGGTCGTCGACATCAGGCCTCCTCGGTTTCGGCGGGCTCGGCTGCGGCCTCGGCTGCGGCCGGCTCTGGCGTTGTGCGCTCAGGCATCGTCGGCTCAGGCCCCGCCGCCGGCTCGGTCTCCGCCGCCGCCGGCTCGGGCTGCGCGGGCTCCACGGCCCGTGCCTCGGCCGGTTCTTTCGGGGTCGCCTCGGCTGGCGGCTCGGCCTGCTCCTCCTGGTCCGCGTCGCCGTTCGTGCTCGCCGGTGCGAAGTCCGCGACGGTCGCCTTCGAGCTGCCTGCCGCGATCCCGTCCGCGATCGCGCGGACGATCAGGCTGCAGGAGCGAATCGCGTCGTCGTTGCCCGGAATGACGTAGTCGGCCTCGTCGGGATCGCAATTCGTGTCGACGAGGGCGATCACCGGCAGGCCCAGGCGGCGCGCCTCGCGGACGGCGAGCTGCTCCTTGCGCAGGTCGAGGATGAAGACCGCATCGGGCTGGCGCCGCATGTCGGCGACACCGCCGAGGTTGGCCTCGAGCTTCTCGAGCTGGGCGAGCATGGCAAGCCGCTCCTTGGCGGGCAGGAGCTCGAGCTGGCCTTCCTCATTCAGCCGCCTCAGCTCGTGGAGGCGCTCGATCCGGTCGGAGATGGTGCGCCAGTTCGTCAGCAGGCCGCCGAGCCAGCGATGGTTGACGAACGGCATGCCCACGCGGGTCGCCTGGTCTCGGACGGCGTCCTGCGCCTGCTTCTTGGTGCCGACGAAGAGAATCGATCCGCCCCGCTCGGCCAGGTTGCGGGCGAAGCTGTGAGCCTCCTCCAGCAACTCCAGCGTCTGGCGGAGGTCGATGATGTAGATGCCGCCGCGCTCGGAGAAGATGAACCGCTTCATCTTCGGGTTCCAGCGGCGGGTCTGATGGCCGAAGTGAACCCCGGCCTCGAGGAGCTCTCGCATGGAGACGACGGACACGGGTGTGAAACCCCCTTCTGGTTGGGAACCGCTGCACCGGCGGGGCTCGGGCGGACCGGCATCCGTCAGGTGCCGGCACCCCCGCCCGGGGAAACCGCCGGGGTAGAAAACAAAGGCCGGAGCATCGTAGCAACGGCCTCGATCCAGCCCCCGGCCATGGCCAGGCAAGACACGTCCGAGGGACTGTCCATGGGACACGTCGCCCGCGGACATGTCAGGGGCCAGACCCCGGCCGTGTCCGAAGTGGACCGACGCCGCGCAACCATGCGCCTCTCGGTCCGAAACGGGCACGTCGGGGGTCTGGCCCCTGGCATGTCCCGAGGAGACACGTCCCGGAGATGGTCGGTCGCGTCGTTCAGGCGCGAGCTCGGTCGAGCGCCGCCTCCAGCTCTGCCGGCAGCGGCGACTCGACTTCCAGCCGCTCGCCGCTGAACGGATGGTCGAACCCGAGGCGCGTGGCGTGCAGGAACTGGCGCGCCAGGCCGTCCTCCGTGACCCCGTAGACGCGGTCGCCGGCGACCGGCAGGCCGACCGCGGCCAGGTGCACGCGGATCTGGTGCATCCGCCCCGTTTCGAGCCGCACCCTGAGCAGCGCGTGCCGCGGCAGGAGCTCGAGCACCTCGAAGTGGGTGACCGCGTCGCGGGGCGAGTCGCTGTCGAGCGACTGCCGCGTGGGCTCCGAGCGATCGCGCCCGATGGGCGCCTCGATCCGCCCTTTCCACGACTGGGGCTTGCCGCGTACGAGCGCGAGGTAGCGACGATCGATCGCTCTCCGCCGGACGAGGCCCTGGAGTCGCCGGTGCGCCTCCTCGCTTCGCGCCACCACCATCAATCCGGACGTATCCCGATCGAGCCGGTGCACGATTCCGGGCCGTTCCGGGTCCTCGCCCCCGGCGGCGCCGTGGGCTCCGAGCGCCTGTACGAGCGTGCCCGACGCCCGCCCGGCGCCCGGGTGGACGACGAGCCCGGCAGGCTTGTCGACGACGAGCAGGTGCTCGTCCTCGTAGGCGATGGCCACGTCGGGAACGGGCGTTTCGGCTCGGGAGGCATCGGCGGGCACGGCCACCTCGACGACCTCGCCGCCCTCGAGCCGGTGGCTCTTGCCGCGCGCCACTCCGTCGACCGTGACCCGCCCCGCGGCCACCAGGCGCTCCGCCTCTGCACGCGAGCCGACCGAGGGGAGGCCGGCGACGAAGCGATCGAGCCGCTCCCCCGCCGCCTCGGGCGGAACCGTCAGACCGGTCGCCAGGAGCGCCAGGGCCGCCTGCCCGGGCGCGGCTCACGGTCGGCGGCCGCGAGCGCGAGCAGCAAGATCGCGACGCCGATGACGATGAAACTGTCGGCGAGATTGAACGCGGGCCAGTAGCGGAAGTCGAGGAAGTCTGTGACGTGGCCGAGCCGGATCCGGTCGATCAGGTTCGACATGCTTCCGCCGATCAGCAGGCCGAGCGCCGTCGGCAGGATCGGATGCCGCGCGCCGGAGCGCGCGAAGAACAGCAGCATCCACCCGACCGCTACCGCAGTTAGTGCCGTTACGATCACCGTCGCGCTCGCAAAGAGCCCGAACGCGATTCCCGAGTTCTCCACATGGTGAATCGAGAATGGCCCGAGCACGTGAACCTGCTCGTTGAGCGCGAGCGTCCCGGTGACGAGCTGCTTGGTCAGCTGGTCGGCGAGGAGCGCCGCGACGGCGATCGTCCCGAGCGCAAGCCACTGCGCCGTCCTTGCGCCGAGCGACCGCTCCGCCGCAGAGATCGGCGCCAGGCCGTTCGTGTTCGACCCGAAGCGAACCTCGACTGCCTTTCGGGCCGGCTCGGTCAGCCTCGTTCGTCCTTCCGCTTGTCGTCGATGCACAGCGTGGCGTACGGAAGGGCGCGAAGCCGCTCCTGGGCGATCGGTTGACCGCAGCGCTGGCACCGGCCGTACGTCCCGTCCTCGATGCGGGCAAGCGCCGCGTCGACCGCGGCCAGCAGCTCCTCCTCGTTCTCCTCGAGCGTGTAGTCGATCTCGCGGTCGAGGGTCACGGACGCGGTCTCGGCGAGGTGGTTGTCGACGGACACCTCGCTGGTCTCGTCCCTCATCGAGCCCGGGTTCTCGCGGTGGAGGTACTCGATTGCCGCCACCACCGCGGCGCGCTGCTCCTCGAGCAGCTTCCGGAACTCGCTCGTGTCGAGTGCGGTCACGACTGCGCTCCGAGCCGCCGCTCGGCTTCGTCGGCGTCGAGCCCGTCGAGCGCGACGACCTTGTCGCGCGCGCTGTGGCCCGAGACGAGAGTGACGTTCCTGCGTGGGATCTCCAGCGTCTCGGCGAGCAGCCGAAGCACTGCCTCGTTGGCGCGGCCGCCCTCAGGCGGAGCGGCGACGCGAATCTTCCAGGCGCCGCCGTGTGGGCCCACCAACTCGGAGCGGCGGGCTCCGGGCGAGACCCTCAGGCGCAGCGTGGTCGCCGGCTCAGCCACGCTCCCAGTATAGGTCTGGGCTACGCAGCCTCTGCGCGGCCGGCTCCCCCGTTTGCGTCCTCGACCGCCTCGAGCGCCGCGCCCAGCAGGGCCTTGATCCGGCGGATCTCCGCGCCCAGCCGTTCGCGCTCCGCCGCAGCGTGGCGGACGACCTCGCGAGCTTCGGCATGCGCCTCGGAGAGGATCAGGTCCGATTCGCGCCGGGCCTTGTCTTTGAGGTCGTGCGCGGCGCTCTCGGCGGACGTCAGCGTCGTCCGCAGCAGCGTCTCGAGGTCGCGGTGGCGGATCAGCTCACCCTCCAGGTGCTCCACCTTGTCGGCCAGGTCCGCCCGTTCACGCCAGACGATCTCGTAGCTGTCGGCGATGTCTGTGAGCAGTTCGTCGACGGGAACCCTCCGGTAGCCGAACAGGCCCCGCTTCAGTCGTACGTGTCTGATCTCTACGGGTGTGTAGGACATCTCCCCTCCTTCAGTGGAGCCGGCTGAGCACGTTGTCGATGACCGCCTCGAGGACGATGAGCAAGATGACTGCCACCATCGGTGACAGGTCGATCGCGCCGAGAGGCGGCAGGAAACGCCGGAAGAGGCGCAGATACGGGTCACAGACGTCGGACAGAAACTGTCTGATCCGGTGCAGCCAGGGCCGATAGGGCAGCTGGAACCAGGACAGCAGGATGTGAATGAAGATCAGGAGGACGTAGACGTAGATGAACACGCGGACGAAGTTCTGGATCGACGAGATCGCGTCCGCGAGTAGACCGAAGTAGGCGCCTAACGCCACCAGCACAGTTTCGCGTCCCGGCGCGACGTTCCTGTCGCGATCAGGCCTGGTTGAAGAACCCGCCGCGCTCCAGCAGGCGCGCGCGTTCCTCAGCAGACACTTCGACGTTCCGCGGGGTGAGCAGGAAGACCTTGTCGGCGACGCGCTGCATCCCGCCGTCCAGGGCATAGGTCAGGCCGCTGGTGAAGTCGATCAGGCGCTTCGAGAGCTCCTGGTCGGTGCTCTGGAGGTTGAGGATGACCGGAATGGCGTCCTTGAACTTGTCCGCGATCTGCTGGGCGTCGTTGAAGCTCCTCGGAACGACGAGATGGACGCGCACTGACGCCGGGTTCGGAATCCCCTCCAAGCGCGCGCGCGGCGCGGACCGCAGCGCGCGCGGCGGGGGCTGCGCGGGGGCTGCTTCCTCCGATTCGGTCCAATCGTCGAACTCCGCACCGCGGCGACGCGCCGAGAGCCGGCGGACGTTCGGCCTCTCGCTGTACGTCCGCTCGAGCTCCTCGTTCGTGTAGTAGCCGTCCTCGTCCCAGTCCTCTTCCTCTTCGGCGATCCCGAAGTAGACGAGCGTCCGGTTCCAAAGGTCACCCATGCCCACGACCGGAGAATGTTAGCTCCGCCACAGGGCGGATCCCACCCGCACGTACGTCGCGCCCTCCTCCGCAGCGACACGATAGTCCTGCGTCGTGCCCATCGAGAGCTCGGCGAGGCCGTGTTGCCCGGCCAGCTCACGCAAACGCCGGAAATACGGCCGGGAGGACTCGGGATCCTCGGCGAACGGCGGCATGGTCGAGAGCCCTCGGACCTCGCGGGCCACCGCCAGGAGCGCACCCAGGCTCTCCGGGGCCACACCCGATTTCGTCTCCTCGCCCGCCAGGTTCACCTGGATCAGGGCCGGTATCTCCAGCCGCTCGGCAGCCGACTCGGAGTCGAGCGAATGCACGAGCTCGCAGATCCGGCCAACGGTCTTCGCCTTGCGGCTCTGCAGATGTCCGATGAAATGCCAGCGGAAGGCGTTGCCGTACTCGGCGTGCTTTTGCTCGAGATCCTGCGCACGGTTCTCGCCCACGACCTCCACCCCGGCCTCGGCCAGCGCGGCCATGTCCTCGACGGACACGTACTTTGTGGCGGCGACAACCGTCACGTTCGGGCCGACCTCGGCTTGAAGACGCTCGTACCGGGCCCGGATCTCGTCAGGCGATAGCGGCAATGACTCCCTGACGGCCGGTGCGGGCTTTGTCGCGCCGGTGCGAGAAGAAGCGGTCGCGGTCGCAGGCGGTGCAGGCCTCAACGTGGTCGATCTGCTCCACGCCGGCCTCGCGGAGGAGCAGCTCGGCGGCCGCCCGCAGGTCGACATGCGCGTTTGCGACGACGCGCGCGCCGAACCGCTCCCGGTACGGAGAGCGCACCTCCTCGCCGACCTCGTAGCAGCAAGGGCCGATGCCGGGCCCAATCGCGGCAGCGACCCGACCGCCGACCGCCCGTACACCGGCCTCGACGATTCCTTCCAGCAGGCCGATCCTGCCTGCGTGGAGGACGGCGACGCACGGCGCGCCCTCGACGCGCACGAGGGCGATCGGCAGGCAATCGGCCCCGAGCGCGAGCAGTGGCACCTCGGCTTCCTCGGTGCAGAGCCCGTCGCCCTCGGCGCCGCGCACCCCGGCCACTGCGCGGTTCACCGTTGCGCCGTGCACCTGGCGATTCATCGCCAGCCTGCGTGCGTCGGCGCCGAGCTCGGTGCACACCAAGCGCCGATTCTCCTCGACGCGTTCCGGCTCGTCGGCCGTCAACAAGCCGAGATTGAGCGAGTCGTACGGGCCGGTGCTGACGCCCCCGAGGCGGGTCGAGAACGCGACCCGGTACGGGCCCGGCGCCTCCCAGCGGAGCAGCTCGATACTCATCTGCGCCTCGCGAAGATCCAGAGAAAGAACCCCTCGACACCGTGCTCGAGCTGCGGGAGGAGCTCGTGCTGCTCGAGGAGGAAGCCGGCCTCTCCGACCATGCGCAAGCTCGTCTCGGCGTCGAAATGACTCATGTACATCGGCGCGCCGAGCCAGTCCTCCTCGACCTGGCAGGCGATCGCGTCATAGCCCGGCTCGACGAGCTCGCTCACGGCTGCGCGATCAGCTCCCGCGCGGCCGCGAGCTCGGACTCGCGGCCGTCCAGCTGCCCGTTGAGCTTGCGGCGCCGGAGCTCGCCGAGGATCTCCCCGACGCGGGGAGACTCGCCGAGGCCGAGGTCGGCTAGATCGGTGCCGGTGATCTCCAGGCGGATGCTCTTCAGGCTCGTGAAGTACTCGCGCAGACGGTCGTCGTCGGTCAGGGCAAGCGCGAAGAGCGGGGCGTCCGGCGCATAGGGTTCGGCGAGCGCGACGAGCTCCGAGGCTTCGAGCGTGCGCGAGCGAAGCTGCTCGACCAGCCGGGGCCCGACGGTCACGGCCGCGGCCACGAGCTCGGCATCCTTGCGCGCCACCTTCAGCCGGGAAAGCCATTCATAGGCCTCGTGCGAGGAAAGACGCCTCCCGAGCGCCGCGAGTCCGAGCCGCCACGCCGGCACGCCGAGGGCGAACTCGGCGTTCAGCTCGCGTAGGCGTCCGATCAACTCGATCGCCTCCTCGTCCGCGGCGAGGTGCGGATGGACGGCGTCGTCCGCGCTCAGCTCCGCCAGCCGGCGGATCGAGTGGGCGATCTCGCCCTCCTCGAGCAGCGCGACTCGCTCGACGCGCAGCCGCGCCGACGAGAGGTCGCCGACGAGGCCCATCTCGATGCAGCCGTGCGCAAGCGCGAGCGTGTGCTCGTCCATCCGGAAGCCGTAGCGATTCTCGTAGCGGATGGCCCGAAAGATGCGAGTCGGGTCGTCGATGAACGAGAGGTTGTGCAGGACGCGGATCCGGCCCGCCTCGAGGTCGCGCTGCCCGCCGAACGGATCCACGAGCCGACCGAAGTCGTCGCCCTTGAGCGAGGCGGCCATGGCGTTGATCGTGAAGTCGCGGCGGAAGAGATCCTCGCGGATCGTCGCGTGCTCGACCGAGGGGAGCGCTCCCGGAGCGTCGTAGAACTCGGTCCGTGCAGTGACCACGTCGACGTGCTGGTCGTCGTCGCCGTAGACGACGACCGCGGTCGCGAACTTCTCGTGTGGGCGGACCCTGCCGCCGAGAGCAGCGGCGAGCGTATGCGCAAGCGCGACCGCATCGCCTTCGACGGCGATGTCGACGTCGAAGTTCGGCGCGCCGAGCAGGATGTCGCGCACCGTGCCCCCGACGAGGTAGACGCCTCCCGCGTGCTCGCCCGCCGCAGCCACCGCTTCGAAGACCCGGGTCAGGTGCGGGAGCGACTCGAGGGCCTCGGCAATGCTCGCCTGCGCCGTCGGCTCCGTCTCCTCTGCGGCACCGAGCGCGCGCAGAACGTCGGTGCGCGTCACCACCCCGACGACGCGGTCGTGCTGGACCACGGCGACGCGGCCCTCGCCCGAAGGGACGAGCAGCTCCTGCAGTTGGGGCAGCGGCGTGTCCTCGGCGCAGGTCGGGACGTTGCGACTCATGATCCCGCGGACGGGGGCGTGCGCAAGGCCGTGACCGACTGCCTTGTCGAGATCCTCGCGCGCGACAGATCCGACGAGCCGGTCTCGGTCAAGCACGAGGACCCCGCTCTGGCCATGGCGCTGGCAGACGACCATCGCGTGGGCGACGGTGTCGTCAGGCCCCACGCACCGGGGAGGACGTGACATCAGCTCGCCCGCGCTCGGGGCGCGGCGAACGGCGGAGCGAAGGCCTTCGATCAGTTGCTCCCGCGCCTGCTCGAGCGGTACCCGCGCGATTGCGGACGCCGCCTGTGCGTGCCCGCCACCCCCGAGAGCCGAGGCCGCGGCTGACGCGTCGAGCTCGGTCGTGCGGCTCCGGACGACGGCGAACACGCGCTCGTCCATCTCGACGAGGAGGGCTAGCGCGCGGCAGCCGGTCAGGTCGACGATCTTGTGCGCCAGGTTGGAGACGCCCTCGACGTAGGTCGGCCACGCGAGGGCGGCGACGAGAACCTCGACACCGTCCGCCTCGATGGGCTCGAGCCGCTCGAGCAGCGCGTTCAGGAGCTCGCGCTCGGCTTCGGCGAGCGGCATGTGCAGGTAGCGCGCGAGCAGCTCCTGCTTGGCGCCGTGACGCAGACACCAGGCGAGCGCGTCGGCATCACGCTGGGTGGCGCTCGGGTAGGTGATCGACCCGGTGTCCTCGTGGATTCCGAGCGCGAAGACCGTGGCCTCGAGCGGCGAGATGGGGATCTCGCGCTCGGCCAGGATCCCGACGAGCGTCGTTGTCAGCGCCCCGTCCTGCGAGAGGACGGCGGTCTCCGGATTGACCCAGTCGGGAAGCGGCTCGTCGTGGTGGTCGAAGACGACCTTCTCGACGCTCGGGTCGAGCGCGACCTGCTCGAGCTCGCCAAGCCGCGAGGCCTGAACCGTCTCCACGATCACGAGGCGGCGAATCGCGTCGAGCTCGAGGCGGCCGGCGTCGACGATCGGGAGCTCGTCGGCGTGCAGGCGATAGAACTCCCGGACGTTGCGGTTCAGCGAGCCCGGGAGGCACACCACCGCCTCGGGATAGAGGCGCTGCGCAGCCAGCGTCGCCGCAAAGGCGTCGAAATCGGTGTTGCCATGGGTGACGATCACCTCTGCGGCGCGCATCCAGGCATTGTGCCTTCGGTTGCGGGGCCGCAGCCGTGACGCTTTCGGCACAGAACGTGCACACACGCGTGCGCCCGGCGTGGCTACGCTCATCGGCGGGGGAAAGAACACGAGGGGCCCCCGGGGGAAGCACTCCTTTGCCGGCCGGACACGACTCCTGTGGGCCTGGCTTCCTTGGACAGATTTGGCAACGGCCCGCACGCAGGCCAGGCCGCCGGCAACCGGGTCGCTAGGCGATCGCGATCGCCTCGATCTCGACCAGCGCACCGCTCGGCAGGCGCGATACCTCCAGAGTCGCCCTGGCCGGCGGGTTCTCCCCGACGTGCTGCGCGTAGACCGAGTTCATGCCCTGGAAGTCGTCGAGGTTCGTGAGGTACACGGTCGTCTTGACCAGGCGGTCCAGACCGGTGCCGGCCTCCTCGAGGATCGCCCGCAGGTTGGCGAACACCTGCTCGGTTTGCTGCTCGATCGTCTTGCCCACGATCTCGTGGGCGCCCGGGCGCAGCGAGAGCTGCCCCGACACGAACACGAAGCCGCCGGCCTCGATCGCCTGCGAGTACGACGCCCCCTGGAACGGCGCGGGCGCCGCCTCGGTCCGAACCACGGCCTTACCGGTCACTGTTCCTCCTTCCGCACGCGCGGCCGGGCTGCCTGCGCCAGCGCCACACCGAGTGCCTTGAAGATCGCCTCCAGCACATGCTGAGGGTCGGCGCCCTCGATCAGTCGCACGTGCAGCGTCAACCCTGCGGTCTCGGCGAACTCGCGCAGGAAGACCGATGCGAGGTCGCTATCGAGGCCGCCGACCATCGCATCCGACAGGTCCACGTTCGCAACGAAGAGCGGTCGTCCCGATGCCTCGAGAGCGACGTGCGCGAGCGCCTCGTCTGCCGGGACGACGCACGACCCGTGGCCGCGAACACCCTCCTCGCGGAGCTGGTCGGCCAGCGCCTTGCCGAGCGCCTGAGCCGCGGCCACGACCTCGGCCCCGGGGCTTCCCGGTGCGACCTCGAGGTTGAGACCCAGCGACCCGTACTGCGACATCAGCGTCAGGAGGTGATCGAGCACCGGCAGACCGGTGCTCACGTGCGCCTCGCCGGGGCCGGCGACGCTCGCATGCACCTGCAGCCGCTCGTGCGTCTGCTCGCTCATCGCGGTTTAGCCCTCGATCCGCTCGATGTGGGCGCCGAGCGCACGCAGCCGCTCGTCGATCCGCTCGTAGCCCTTGTCGATCTGGTCGGCGGCGCCGATCGTCGACTCGCCGTCCGCGCACAGGCCGGCCAGGAGCATGGCCATTCCGGCGCGGATATCCGGACTCTCCATGCGTTGGCCTTTCAGCCGCGTGGGGCCGGTCACAACTGCGCGATGCGGGTCGCAGAGGATGATCCGCGCGCCCATGCCGACGAGCTTGTCCGTGAAGAACAGGCGGTTTTCGAACATCTTCTCGAATACGAGCAGCGCTCCACGGGCCTGGGTTGCAACCGTCAGGGCGATCGAAGTCAAGTCGGACGGAAACGCAGGCCACGGCCCGTCCTCGATCTTCGGAATGAACCCGCCGAGGTCGTCCTGGATCACGAGCTCCTGACCCGGCGGCACGCGCACGCTCGTGCCCTCGATCTCGACCTCGACGCCCAGCTTCCGGAAAGCGGGCACGATCGAGATCAGATCCTTGGCGTGGGCGTCATCGATCGTCACATCGCCTCCCGTCATCGCGGCGAGCCCGATGAAGCTGCCCACCTCGATGTGATCGGTTCCGATCCGCCACGAGCCACCGGCGAGCGCCTGGACGCCGTGGATCCGCAGAACGTTCGACTCGATTCCCTCGATGTGCGCGCCGAGCGAGACGAGGAAGCGGCACAGGTCCTGCACGTGGGGCTCGCAGGCCGCGTTGCCGACCACGGTCTCCCCTTGAGCCAGCACCGCAGCCATGACCGTGTTCTCGGTCGCCATCACGCTCGCCTCGTCGAGGAACACCTCGACGCCGCGCAGACCGTCGGTGTGCATCTCGTAGCGCCCGTCGATATCGATTCGCGCTCCCAGCTTCGCCAGCGCATGGATGTGCGGGTCGAGGCGCCGCCGTCCAATCACGTCTCCGCCCGGCGGCGGCATGCCCACGCGGCCGGCCCGTGCGAGCAGAGGGCCGGCAAGCAGGAACGAGGCCCGCATGCGGCTGGCGAGGTCGGCATCGACTTCGTGCCGCGCGAGATCAGCCACGTGGACGCGCACCTCGTTCGCGCCGGTCCACTCGACTTCGGCACCCAGATGCTCGAGGAGGTCGAGCATCGTCTGAACGTCGCGGATCCGCGGGACGTTCGAGAGCTCGACCGGCTCGGATGTCAGAACGCACGCCGCCAGGATCGGCAGTGCGCCGTTCTTGTTTCCGGCGGCTCGGATCCGCCCATGGAGCGGACGGCCGCCCTCGATGACGAATGACTCGGCCAACGCGTCTGCGACGGCGATTGACATGGAGCGGGAGGCTATCCTAGCTCGCCTCATGGAGGTCACCCGCGAACGAGCCTGGGAGACGCTGACCCAGTACACGAAGAGCGAGGCGCTCCGCCGCCACGCGCTCGCCGTCGAAGCTGCGACTCGAGCCTACGCCAGACGCTTCGGCGAGGACGAGGAGGTCTGGGGAGTGACCGCCCTACTGCACGACTTCGACTGGGAGATCCACCCCACCCTCGACCAGCACCCCCAGGAGGGCGCGCCCATCCTGCGTGAGGAGGGCTACCCCGAGGTCGTGATCGAAGGCATCCTCTCGCACGCGCAGCACCTCGGTATGCCTCGCGACACGCCGCTCAAGAAAACGCTCTTCGCCTGTGACGAGCTCGCCGGCTTCATCCACGCCTGCGGCCTCGTGCGGCCGGACGGGATCGAGACTCTCGAGCCCAAGTCGGTCCGCAAGAAGCTAAAGCAGCCCTCGTTCGCTGCCGGGGTCAACCGCGACGACGTCTACCAGGGTGCGGAGGAGCTGGGCGTGGAGCTCGACGAGCACATCGCATTCGTGACCGAGGCGCTGCGACCGATCGCGGCCGACCTCGGCCTGCGAACCGGCTGAGCCGAAGAAATCACAGAACCGGCACAGTCACGCGCGAACGCTCGCGCTAGGGTCAGCCACGAGGGAGGCGGGCATGAAGCCCCACTCTGGGTGGGGGAACGCTCATGCTCCGAGCGCGTCGACCAGGCGCTCCAGATCGTCGTCGCTCGTCCAGTAGCCGCAGGAGGCCCGTAGCCACCCGAGGCCCGGGGCGTCGCGGATGACCACCCCGCGCTCGTAGGCCTGCCGCACGAGCGCGGCAGGATCGCCGTCGACCCGGAAGGAGACGAGCGTTGCCTGACCGGGCTCGGTGACGACCTCGAAGGTGCGAGCGAGCAGCGAACGGCAGTGCTCCGCCGTCTCCCGAGCGTGCTCGAACCGCCAGTCCGGGCGGCGCTCGAGAGCCGCTTCGAGTCCGGCCAGCGAGGCCGCCGGAATCCAGCCGGTGTCGAAGCGCGCCGCGCCGGGCTTCGGCTCGAACGCGCCGTCCTCTTCGTACGAGACCTGCGAGAAGTAGATCGGCCGCGCGATCCGCAGCCGTTCCGGATCGGCGACGTACAGCGCGCCCGTCGAGTCGGGGCCGCAGAGCCACTTCTGGCCGGAGACGGTGTAGAAGTCGGCCGGCGCGGCGGCGACCGGAATCGCGCCCACCGACTGGGCGCCATCGACGAGGAGCGGCGCGGAAATGTGCTCCTTCAGCTCGGCGAGTGGCAGGACGTGACCGGCGGTCCAGGTCACGTGCGAAATCGCCACCAGCCTCGTTCGAGGCCCGGTCTCGGCCAGGATCGCTTCGAGCGCCTGATCGGCGGGCCGCTCGCGGATTTTCGCGACGCGCACGCGCGCGCCGGAGGCATGCAACGGGCCTAGAAGTCCGAAGTGCTCGGAGTCGGTGGTGACGACCTCGTCACCCGCCTCCAGGCCGAGGCCGCCGACCACCACGTTGCACGCATCCGACGTCGAGTAGGTGAGCGCCAGCTGTCCGGGATCGACCGAGAGCTCCGCGGCGAGGAGCGCCCGGACGCGGCTGCGCAGATCGTGTACCGCTTCGTAGTACGGCCGGCCACCTCGCCCCTGCTCGAGATCGGCCTGCAATCGGGCGGCGAACGCCCCTGTTGTTCCCCGCGCGAGCGGACCGAAGGTGCCCGCATTCAGGTACGCGAGCCGCTCGAGCACCGGGAACTGCGCACGAACCTCGTCAAACGTCAACGCGGACCTCCACGGGGGCATGGTCCGACAAAACGCGCCCGTGCACGATCCGGCGCTCCAGGGGCCAGGCCTCCACGGGCGTCGCCGGCGCCCCACGCACGAGGATGTGGTCGATCCCCGGCCCGGGCGGCGAGAACCCCTCCAGCTGCGACCGCATGTTGAAGTCGCCGGCGAGGATGGACACCGACCCGCCGACGGCATCCAGCAGCGCGACCGCCCGGGCGAGCTCGGCGGCGCCGGATCCACGGCGGTCGCCGCTGGCGTGCAGGTTTCCGATCACGATCCCGCCGTCGATCTTCACCGCCTGGCAGCGGCGGTGCTCCTTCTTCTGGAGCAGTACGGAGCGCCGCTCCACGACGGTCAGCCGCTTCGCCAGCAGAATCGCGTTCGCCTGGCCGGTGAACGCCGAGCGGAAGAGCCCGTGGTGCAGGTCGGTGATTGCCTTTGCGAGCGGCCTCGGCAGCAGCGGCCGCTCCGTGACGTCCCCGCCCGCGGTCATGCCGGTCCACCGCTCCAGCCGTGAGAGCGACCACACGGGGAGCTCCTGCAAGCAGACCACGTCGGGGTGATCAGCCGTGACGAGGCTGATCATCTCCTCGAGGTAGTCCCGCCGCTCGAGCGGATCCGCGTTGCCGTGATAGACGTTCCAGCTCCGGACGAGCACGGTCAGAATCCTCCGGCAAAGGCGCCGACGATCGTGCCGTACGCAAGATGTCCGAACAGCGTGATGAGCGCGGTCTGACGCCCGTAGTTTAAGAGCATGAAGCCCGGCGGCTCGAGGATCGGCGTCTCCTCGGCGTCCGTCCAGGGCGTGCCCATCCGCGGGTTCACCGACGGAAGCACGACCGTGATCAGCGAACGATCTCCCGCATCGGACCGAGGCCTTCGCCGATCAGGCACATCGCGTCGGTGAGCCGGACGGTGCCGCCCGCGGTTCGGAACGTCGTCTCCAGGACGTTCGTACCGTCGAGGTAGCGGCGCTCGGCCTCGAACGGCCCGGCCGGGGTGATGCGGAAGGTGCCGCCGCGGTCGGCGTCGAGCACGGCCGCGAACACGGAGCCGGAATCGAAGTTCGGCACGCAGAGCCAGTCGATCGCGCCGTCGAGCGCCACCAACGCCGCCGTGCGCCCGTCCCCGATGATCGCGTAGTCGCGGATCGGGGCATAGCCATCCGTTCGCCGCGCCTGCGGGCTATCGGTGGCCAAAGTGATGTGCAGGGGGAAGGGAAGAGGACACTTCGGTGGCGTTGGCCACCTCTCGGGCGAGAGGGGCGAGAGTGACCAGTTCCCGAACGACCAGGTTTTGATTCCGGTCGTGGCGCTCGAAGACACCGCGCGCCAGGATGAGCGGCTCTCCACGCACGATCGGCCGGTATCGCTCGTAGATCGGCGGAGGGACGATCAGGTTGACCTGGCCGTGCTCGTCCTCGAGCAACATGAAGACGACGCCCTTGGCCGTCGCAGGCCGCTGGCGGGCGACTGCCATGCCGGCGACCTCGATTGCGGCGCCGTTCTCGACCCCGGACAGGTCGGCGCTCGACAGGACCCCGCTCGAAAGGTGCGGCCGGAGCAGGGCCAGGGGGTGCACGTCCGCCGAGAGGCTCGTGTGCCGATAGTCGGCCAGCATCCGCTCCCAGTCTGTCTGCTGGGGCAGGTCCGGAACAGCCGTCGTCGGCTCGATCGGCAAGACCAGCTGGCGCTCCTCGCCGCCCGAGCCGGGCACGCTCTGTGAGCGGGGTGTGAGGCCGAACTCCCAGAGCAGCTCGCGGCGAGGCCGGCCGAAAGCGTCGCATGCCCCGGCGGCCACGAGCGCCTCAAGCGACGGGCGATCGAGCGAGCTTCGCTGCGCGAGCTCGCGAACGCTGGCGAAGCGCCCTCCCCGCTTGCGTTCGTCGACGACCGCCTCGGCGTCCTTCTCGCCGAGCGAGCGGACGTAGCCGAGCCCGACACGGACGGCATCGTCCTCGAGCGAGCACTTGGCCGCGCTGACGTTGAGGTCGGGCGGCAGCACTGCCACACCGCGCCGCTGCCCGTCGCGGACGAGGCTCGCCGGCGGATAGAAGCCCATCGGCTGCGCGTTCAGGAGCGCGCACAGGAACTCGGCCGGATAGTGGTGGCGAAGCCAGGCCGACTGGTAGGCGAGCAGCCCGAACGCGGCCGCATGCGATTTCGGGAAGCCGAAGCCGGAGAAGCCGACGAGCTTGTCGTAGACGCGGTTCGCCGTCTCGGCGTCGACGCCCTTCGTCGCCGCGCCGGCGACGAAGCGCTCGCGGAAGGCCTCCAGCGCCTCCTCGCTCCGCTTCCGGCTCATCGCGCGCCGCAGGCCCTCGGCGTCACCGACCGAGAACCCGGCCAGCGCGATCGCCACCTCCAGCACCTGGTCCTGGAAGACGACCACGCCGAGCGTCTCTCGAAGCGGCTCGGCGAGCAGCGGATGGTCGACCGGCGGAACGAACGCGGGATCCTCTCGCAGCCGCTGGCGGTGAGCGATGTACGGATTGACGGCCTTGCCCTGGATCGGCCCCGGGCGGACCAGCGCCACCTGAACGGTCAGATCGTCCAGGTTCTCCGGACGCGTCCGCAGCAGGCTCTGCATCTGCGCACGACTCTCGATCTGGAAGTCGCCGACCGTATCCGCCTGCTGGATCTCGGCGTAGACCGCCTGGTCGTCGAGCGGGATCCGCGAGAGGTCGATCACCTCGCCCCGCTCGACCGCGATCTGCTCGACGCACTCCTCGACCGCGGAAAGCATCCCGAGGCCGAGCAGGTCGATCTTCAGAAAGCCGGCATCCGCGCAGGAATCCTTGTCCCACTGGCAGATCTGGCGGCCTGCCATCGCAGCCGGCTGAACCGGCACGAGCTCCACCAGCGGACGGCTCGAGATGACCATGCCGCCGGGATGCTGGGAGATGTGCCGCGGCAGGCCGCCGATCTCAGCGCAGGCGTCGGCGAAAGCGCGCCAGCGGGGCGAGGCGAGCTTCGCCGCTCCGTCGGGAAGCGCAGCGAGCTCGTCGACGACGCGGCGCGGGTTGCCCTCGGTCAGCCGCGCGAGCCGTTCAAGCTCGCCGAAGGGAAGGCCGAGCGCCTTGCCGACGTCGCGGATCGCACCGCGCGCGTGATAGGTCGAGAACGTGGCGACGAGGGCTGCATGCTCGCGCCCGTAGCGCTCGGTCGCGGCGACGATCAGCTTCTCGCGGATGTCGCGCGGAAAGTCGAGATCGATGTCCGGAACGGAGGCGAGATCGCGGTTGAGGAACCGCCCGATCGAGAGCCCCGCTTCGACCGGGTCGACGTGTGAAAGCCCCGTCAGGTAGCACACGATCGAACCGACCGAGCTTCCACGACCCCTCCCCGGCGGCAGGACGCGCCGCGGCGACCCGGCTCCCCTGACCTCCCGCGCGACCTCCTGGGCCAGTTCGAGCACCTCCCAGTGCAGGAGGAAGAAGCCCGCGAGGCCGAGCTCGTCGATCAGCACCAGCTCCTCGTCGAGACGCCGGCGCGCCCGCCGCTTCAGGCCGTTCGCGCCCTCGTAGCGGTCCCGGAATGCGTGGTCGCAGACCCGCGTGAGCTGTGCGATCGCCGGCTCGTCGCCGTCGGAGAAGTCGGGGTAGCGGTAGCCGAGCTCCTGCGTCAGGTCGAACTCGAGACGCTCACCGAGCTCGACCGTGCGCGCGACGGCGTCGCGGGCGTCCGGGAAGCGCTCGGCCATCTCGCCGGGCGGACGGAGGACGCATTCGCGGTTGCCGCGGCGCTCGCGCTCGCAGCCGTCGAGCGAGGTGCGGTTCCGGATCGCCACGAGGACGTCCTGGAGGGGCACGCGGCGGTCGTGGTGCGCGTGGACGTCGCCGGTCGCAATCGTCTTCACGCCGAGCGCCTCGGCCAGGTCTCGGAGTGCCGCGTTGCGTCGTGCATCGCCCCGCTCGTAGGGCCGTTGGAGCTCGACGAAGAAGCGGTCGCGGCCGAAGGCGCGGGCGAGCCCGGCCGAAGCGTTGGGATCGTGGACGGCGAGCCCCTCGCGGGCGCAGCCGGATAGGCAAACGAGCCCGTCGTTCAGCTCGGCCAAAAGTGTGGGATCCAGCGCAGGTGGAAGAGGCTCTCTGTTTGCGTTCCGCGTCGGGGGAACCTCTCGGTTCCCCCGAACCCCCTCCCCTGGTCCGCTGGCGCGGACAGGCCGCTGCGCGGCCTCTTTGACCCTTGTCCCCGCATGCGCCGCGGTCAGCAGCCGGCAGAGGTTGGCGTAGCCGCGAGCGGTCTCGACGAGGAGCGTGACATGGCACCCGCCGGCGAGCGTGACCTCGGCGCCGGTGATCGGTCGGACGCCGAACGCCTTGGCCGCCTGCGCGAACTCGAGCGACCCGCTGACGCCGTCGTGGTCGGTCAGTGCCAGGGCCTCGTAGCCGAGCTCCGCCGCGCGGACGACGAGTTCTTCCGGCCGCGAAGCCCCGTCCAGGAACGAATACGCGGAGTGCGCGTGCAGCTCGACGTACCCCATACTCAGCGGTGATGGATCCGCAGGCCCGGTACGACGAGATCTGCGACGACCTCGTTGCCCGTGACCCCGACGTCGTGCTCGGCCAGATGATGGGAATGCCGGCGATCAAGCGGGGCGGGAAGATGATCGGCGGCTTCTGGCGCGAGCACATGGTCTTCAAGCTCCCCGATGAAGGGCAGCGCGCGGCTGCTCTCGCACTCGACGGCGCGGCCCTCTTCGACCCGTCCGAGCGAGGCCGGCCGATGAAGGAATGGGTCGCCGTGCCGGCGCACCATGCCGACCGGTGGTCCGACCTCGCCGATCAGGCCGCCTCCTCCTGGCGTTAGGGCGTCAAGCGGCCCGTGCGCGACCGCGAGGCTCACGCGCGCTGGGCGAACCAGCCGCCGTTCTCTTCATCCCTGAAGACGACCTTGTTCTCGCCGCCCTCTAGCACGACCTCGAAGTAGCGCCGGCTGACCGGCTCCTCCGTCCACCAGCGGTCGACCACCCTCCACTCCTCGCGGACCAGCGCTACCGGCTGGCGGTTCACCTCCCACGGAGTGCCGTCGAACGTGGCTTCGACGAGCGCCGGGCGTGGAGCGTTGAGCCGCATGGGTTGTGAATTGAGCGATCGTCCAGGCACATCACTCCTTCGGCACGAGGAGTGCTCGTTGCTCGGGGATGCGCGACCACGGAGCAACCTCCACGACCGTGCAGACTGCGCCGGCCCCTGCGCTCGCCCGCGCCTGACGCAGTCCTTCCTTGAGGCGAACCCGCAGCTCGTCGCCTTCCGGACGCACGAGCTCGAGCTGGCGTCCGGTCGAATCGCCGAGCTCGGCAAGCTCCAGCTTGAGCTTCAGCACCGGTGCCGTCAGCTCTGTGAGCTTGGGCCCGATCGCCGCCCGGAGCCGGGCAACCTCGGCGGTGGCCTCTCGCAACGTCACCGTCCGCCGCCACGAGCCTCCCCCGACAAGCCGCGCCGAGACAGCGACCTTGCGCGGCTCGCGCCCTGCCCGTTCAGGCCGTGCAAGTAGGCGATCGAGCAGCGCCCAGAGCGCCCGCCGCAGGGTCAACTCGTTCCCGACCGCCTCGGGGAATTCGAGCAGCTCGGCGAGCTCGGCCGCCGGACGCCGCGCGTCGACCTTTCCCGATGCACCACCTCTCGCCAGACTCCAGGCGCGGCGGCCGTCCGGCCCCAAACGGTCGGCCACAGCCGCGCCCGGAAGCCCGGCAAGCTCTCCCAGCGTGCGCACACCCAGCTCAGCGAGCTCCTCCCGCCGATCGGACTCGAGCGGTAGGAGCGTGAGCGGGAGCGGCGCGAGGAAATCTCGAGTGCGCTCGCCGGCTACGACGAGGATCTGACCCGGCCGCGCCACGCTCGCCGCTGCGAGGGCTGCGAAGCGGCGATCGGCGGCTCCGGCGCGTGGGTCCCACTGTGAGCCGACGGACGCAATCGCCCGGCGCAGCGCTCGCTCGACACCGCCGTAGAGCCGTTCCACGCCACGCGTGTCGAAATAGGCACAGCCCGGCTCGTCCGGCTCGATCCCGAAGCCTGCGTCCTCGAGGCGGCGGAGAACTCCCTCCCACTCCTGTTCGGCGCTCGCCGGATCGTGCTCGACGAGAACGAGCGACGGACACATCGCGAGCGCCTCGCCCAGCCGCATCGCGGGCCGAACGCCTGCCTTCTCGGCCGCAGCCGTGACCGGGCCGAGCCGCGGCTCCGTTCCGGGAACCGGCGCGAGCGCTGCAGGCCCGAGCGCAAGAGATGGCCGCCGCAGTAGCGCCGCTCGAAGCTCGAAGCCGGGAATGAGGATGCAGGCGATCATGGGAACGTATGTTCTACCAGAACATACGTTCCCCTGCAAGAGTGTCCTAAACCGGCACCTCAGGGACGCAGGAGCTCGGCCAGCGCAGCGTGCCCTCCGAAGTCCGCCCACCCCCAGGCAGGCCCGTCGTGGAGCAGGTCCTGGATCGTCGGGTCGGCGCCGCCCTCGAGCAGAGCCTCGACCGCTTGCCGATGGCCACCCTGAGCCGCGAGATGCAGGGCCGTGACCCCCTCGCCGTGGGTCGGGCCGCCGAACGTTCCTCTGAGGTTCGGGTCGGCGCCGAGCTCGAGCAGCCGCCGGATCGCCGCTACGCGGCCGTTCGCGGCCGCCCAGGTGAGGGCGGTGCCGCGATAGGGGTCGGCGTCGAGCCGCGCGCCGAGCTCGACGAGCAGGTCGAGCGCCTCGACGCGGTCGCTCTTCGCCGCCCACACGAGCGCCTCGTCGAGTATCTCCTGCGGGTCGTCCGAGGGCTCCCAGGCCGGGAAGCCGCCATGGGGCCGGTAGAACGCCCGATGCGCGCCCGCCTCGGGCGTCCCGGCCAGTCGGCGAATCTCGTCCACCAGTCCGAGCCCGGCGGCCACACGAAGGTTCCCCGGCGCCCGGCCCAGCACGTCCACGACGTCACGGTGCCCCCAGAACAGCGCGACGAACCACAGGCGTCCCGCCGTCACCGCGGGCCGAGAGTCCGGGGTCTGCGCCGGCGCCCAGGAGGAGCTCCGCGAGCTCACGTTGATCTGAATACCCGGCCTGGTGGAGCGCCGTCCAGTCGTACTCGTTGCCGCGGTTCGGGTCGGCGCCTCGCTTCAGCAAGAGCCGGACCAGGTCGAGGTCGCACGTGGCCGCGGCCATTCCGAGAAGATCGTTGCCATTCGTCCCGCGCGTGTGAACGAGCTCCGGGTGGCGATCGAGCAGCCGCACCAGCTCGGCCTTGTCGCCCGCCTCGAGCGCCCGATAGGCCAGCATGAAGGGGGGTGGCGGTTCGCTCCCGTCCCTCAGTGCCTCGACATGCTGACGGAGCAGGTCCCAGCTGGCGAAGCCGTGCCTTCGCGCCAGCTCGCCTCTCGCCTCGTCCTCGCCGATCCCCGCGACGGTCGCGATTCCCGCCGCGCGCCCCTCGTAGTAATCGAGGTCGGTGTGGAACGGTTGCTCCGCGTCCACGCTCAATGTCCCTTCAGGAGATGATTTCTACGTCCCAGCGAACCGATCCGCTAGCAAGTTGCGCATTCTTCCCCACAACCGGACAAGGAGGCTGCCATGCGTTCCACGCAGGCACACCGCCAGTCCGGGTCGGGGGCTGAAGGGCTACAACGAGCTCCTGCCTGTCGTTCCTGCCCGAGGCCCATTGATCGGTCGGGGGAGCCTTGCGCCAAGCGCGGGGCTCCCCTGCTAATGCAACAGCGCGCGCCGCACCGCGAGCCGCCAGCCCTCGCGGAGCGTTTCGGCCTCGTCGCGGCCGATCCGAGGCTCGTAGACGGCCCCCGGGCGAAGCAGCGACCGCACCTCCGCCAGATCCGGCCACAGGCCGACGCCCAGACCCGCGAGCGCAGCCGCACCGAGTGCCGTCGTCTCCCGCTCTGCTGCGACCTCGATCGGCAGGCCGAGCAGGTCGGCCTGGAACTGGAGCAGGAACGTGTTCCGGGCCGCTCCGCCGTCGGCGCGCAACGCCTGCAGCTCGAGCGGCAGCGCCTCGACCACGTCGGCCACCTGAAAGGCGACCGCCTCGAGGGTCGCGCGCACGAGCTGGGCGCCGGTCGTGCTCCGCGTGATGCCGGTGATCAAGCCGCGGGCCTCGGGATCCCAGTAGGGCGAGCCGAGTCCCGCCAGCGCCGGAACGAAGACGACGCCGCCCGAGGAATCGACACTCTCCGCAATCGCCTCGGTCTCGGCAGCGTCCGTAAACAGACCCAGCCCGTCTCGAAGCCACTGCACGGCGGCGCCGCTTGCCAACACGGCTCCCTCGAGCGCAAAGCCGGCGGGCGCGGCGGCCGTCTTCAGCAGCCCGTCCGGGGCCGGCTCGCGCGAGTCGCCCACGTGCGCCAGGAGGAAGCTGCCGGTTCCGTACGTGACCTTCGCTTCACCCGGTTCGAAGCAGCCCTGTCCGACGAGCGCCGCCTGCTGGTCACCGGCGATCCCCGAGAGCGGCGCGCGCAGGCCCAGCAGCTCTGCCTCGCCGACGACCTCGGCCGATCCGCTGATCCGCGGCAGAACGGCGCGTGGAACCGCGAAGAGGTCGAGGAGCTCGTCGTCCCAACCGCCGGCGTCGAGCCCGAAGAGGAGCGTCCGCGAGGCGTTCGTCCGGTCGGTGGCGTGCTCGCCCGTCAGCTTCCAGACGAGCCAGGAGTCGACCGTTCCAAAAGCGAGCTCCTCTGCAGCCTGCTCGGAGCGGGCCAGCAGCCATTCCAGCTTCGTCGCCGAGAAGTACGGATCGGGGACGAGCCCTGTTCGCTCACGGATCAGCTCGGGCGGAAGCTCACGGCAGCGCTCGGCCGTTCGCCGGTCCTGCCAGACGATCGCGGGCGCAGCGGCGATTCCCGTGGCGCGGTCCCAGAGCACGGTCGTCTCCCGCTGATTCGCAATCCCGATCGCCCGCACCGTTGGCCGGCCGGCCGCGGCGAGGGCGTCGGCCGCGGCCCCCTCGACGCTCGTCCAGATCTCCTCCGGGTCGTGCTCGACCCACCCCGGCTGCGGGAAGTGCTGTGGCAGCTCGCGGTAACCGCGTCCGACCACCTGCAGCCCGTCGTCGACGACCAGGCAGGTCGTACCGGTCGTGCCCTGATCGATGGCGAGGATCACGCGATCCTCGACCCTGTCACGGGTCGACGAAGCTCGCCAGGCCTTCGGGTGTCGACGGCTCGGCGTGGAGCCGGCGGGGAATGCGACCTGCCCGCCGGGCCTCGTAGCCGGCCTCGATCGCCTTTCGCATCGCGCCGGCCATGGCGACCGGGTCGCCCGCGCGGAAGATCGAGCTCGCGAGCAGCACACCGTCGCACCCGAGCTCCATCGCCAGCGCGGCATCCGACGCGGTCCCGACCCCGGCATCGAGAATCACCGGCACGCTCGCCTGCTCGACGATGATCGACAGGTTGTAGGGGTTCCGGATCCCCATCCCGGAGCCGATCGGCGAGCCGAGCGGCATGACCGCGGCGCAGCCGATCTCCTCCAGCCGGCGGGCGAGGATCGGGTCGTCATTCGTGTAGGGGAAGACGACGAAGCCATCGGCGATCAGCTGCTCGGCGGCGCGGACGAGCTCGACAGCGTCCGGAAAGAGCGTGCGGTCGTCCCCGATCACCTCGAGCTTGACCCAGTCGGTCTGGAGGGCCTCGCGGGCCAGCTGGGCCGTGCGGACGGCGTCGCGGGCCGTGTAGCAGCCGGCCGTATTCGGGAGCACCTCGAGCCCGAGGCGCTCGAGCACCTCGAGCACCGACCCCTTCGCCAGAGGGTCGACGCGCCGCATCGCCACGGTGACGAGCTCCGTGCCGGACGCGTCGAGCGCTTGCTCCATCTCCTCGAGCGAACGGAAGCCGCCGGTCCCGACGATCAGGCGCGAGCGCCAGGTGCGGCCGCCGAGCTCGAACGCCTGCGTCGTGTCACGCATCTCGGTCATCCGCCCTGCATCGCCTCCAGCACCTCCACCTGCTGGCCCTCGGAGACGGGTGTCTCGGCCCACGCGCCGCGCGCGACGACCACACCGTCGAGCGCGACCGCGATGCCACGAGCCTCGGCTGCGGCCCCGGCCTCGGCGACCAGGTCCGCGACGGTGGTGCCGTGGCGGATCTCGACCGGCCGGCCGTTCAGCTGAGCCTTCACGAGAGGGCGGCCGCGAAACGGTCGGGGACGAACGGCGCCGCAAGCGGATCCGGCTCCTCGCCCGCGAGGAGCGCCGCAACGATCTCCGCGGTGATCGGAGCGAGCAGGATCCCGTTCCGATAGTGGCCGGTCGCGAGCAGGAGGCCTTCGAGGGCGCCGCGCCCGATGACCGGCGCGTTGTCGGGAGTGCCCGGCCGCAGGCCGGCCCGCGCGCCCACGAACTCCAGCTCCAGGATGTCCGGAAGCGCACGGTACGCCTCGCGCATCAGCTGGAGCACCGCGTCCGCGGTCACGGTGACGTCGAAACCCTGTTCCTCGACCGTCGCGCCGATCAGGACACGGCCGTCCGGGCGCGGAACGACGTAGACGGATTCGGTGTGGACGGGCCGCCGGGCGAGGAACCCTGCGGAGCCGCGCAGGTCGACGACCTGCCCCTTGACCGGCCGCACGGGCGGGCGGGTCTCGTCTGGAAGCCACTCGGCCGTGCCGGACCAGCAGCCTGTTGCGACGACGAGCTGATCGGTCTCGTAGCGCGAGCCGTCGGCCGTCTCGACGCCCCGGACCTTGTCCGCTTCGACGGGTGCGCGGACCACGTCTGCCCCGGTGACGAGGTGCACACCGGCACGCTCTGCCGCGACGACGAGCGCGGCAACGAGCGCGATCGGGTCGATCTGCCCGTCACCCGCGGCGAGCACGCCGCCCGCGCACGCGGGCGACAGGCCCGGCTCGAGGTCGCGGCACGCCGACGGCAGCAGCCACTCGGCCTCGAGCCCGGACGAGCGCTGGACCTCGTGCAGACGATGTAGGGCCTCCGTCTCGTCGCGGTCGAGCGCAACGTAGAGCGCGCCCTCGCGGCGGTAGCCGGTCTCCTGGCCGGAGGCCTCCTCGACTTCGGCGGCGAAGGCCGGGAACAGATCGGCCGAGGCGAGCTTGAGGCGGAGCAGCGTCTCCTCGCCGAAGTCGACCTCGATGATGGGCACGAGCATGCCGGCGGCAACGCTGGAGGCCCCGTCGCCGGGATGGCCGCGCTCCAGGACGCAGACGCCGAGACCCCGCTGCGCGGCGCGCCAGGCGCAGGCAAGGCCGATGGCCCCTCCTCCGACGACGACCACGTCGTACCGCTCGCTCATCTCGTAATTCTCACCTTCCTGCGCCGGCATGACCCGGATCAGGTTCAGACGGTCGGCGGCTGCGCCGCCCTCTCAGCCGATGGGCTCCCGTGCGCCGCAATGGTAGCTTCGGCGCCGTGCGCCGCGAAGCTCTCGCCGCTGCCCGCCTCTACTTCGTCGTCGATCTCCGCGCCGAGACGGAGCGGATCGTCCGAGCGGCGCTCGAGGGCGGTGCCGACATCGTCCAGCTTCGCGACAAGGAAGCACCCGACGACGAGCTCCTCACCGCGGGACGGCGGCTTGCCGCACTCAGCCGCTCCCACGGGGCGCTCTTCATCCTCAACGACCGGCCCGACCTTGCGGTCGCCTGCGACGCCGACGGCGTCCACGTCGGTCAGGAGGATCTGACCGTCGCCGGCGCACGCGAACTGGTCGGACCGGAGCGCCTGATCGGCCTGTCGACCCACTCCCGCGAGCAGTTGGCCGCCGCGGAGGGCGTCGACTACGTCAGCGTCGGCCCGGTCTGGGAGACGCCGACGAAGGAGGGACGACCCGCGGTCGGCCTCGAGCTCGTGCGCTTCGGGGCCGGCGAGGCGCGGTTCCCGTTCTTCGCGATCGGCGGGATCGACGAGGCCAACGTCGCCGACGTCGTCGAGGCCGGGGCCACGCGCATCGCCATCGTGCGGGCAATCCGCGACGCCGCGGATCCCGGCGAGGCCACCCGCCGCCTTCGCGCCTCGTTGCCTGCGTAGACAACGATTCTTGGCCGTCTCAACCGCTGACCCACCCGCCCTAGCGGACGGGCTCAGTCCAGCCACGACCGGGGTCTGGCCCCGGACGTGGCCGCCGCCGACGTGGCCGCTTCGGGCTAAAGGGCCCTGATCTCGGCCGCTGGACCGATCATGCCGGTGTAGTGGCGCTCCTGCGCAGCGGCCGCCAGAGCCCGCAGGTTGATCGCGCGCACCACCCCGGCGACGACAGCGACCGGCGCCGACACGGCTTCTTCAGGCGTGAACCCGACGTCCACTCGCACAGGCCGGGGTACGCTACGGCGCGGCCCCGTGACGATGTACTGCTACCGCCACCCCGACCGGGAAACCGGTCTCTCGTGCTCGGAGTGCGGGCGGCCGATCTGCGTGGACTGCATGACTGCGGCGCCCGTCGGCATCCGGTGTCCCGAGCACTCGGGCAAGGCGAGCGGTCCGCAACGGGTTACCCAGACGGTCAGGCGTGTCGGCGGCGACAGCAGGGGCGCGATCGTCACCCGCGCGCTCGTCGCGGCGAACGTTCTCGTCTACCTGCTCGAGCTCGCCCAGGGTTCGGGCATCTCTGCGAACAGCGGCTGGATCTACGAGCACGGCGCGCTCTACGGCCCATTCGTCGACAGGGGCGACTGGTGGCGGCTGATCACCGCCGCGTTTCTCCACTACGGCCCAGTCCATCTGGGCCTGAACATGCTCGCGCTCTGGTGGTTCGGCGGCGTCGTCGAGGAGGCACTCGGGCGCTGGCGATTCCTTCTGCTCTACGTGGTCTCTGGTCTCGCCGGCTCCGCCGGCGCGCTCCTGGCCAACCCGATTACACCGACCGTCGGCGCGTCCGGCGCGATCTTCGGGATGCTCGGCGCCCTCTTCATCCTCGAGTACCAGGCCACGGGCTCGTTCACGGGGCAGGCGATGACGCTGATCGCGATCAATCTCGCCTTCAGCTTCATCTTCCCCCACATCTCGTGGGGCGGGCACGTCGGCGGACTCGTCGGCGGCATCCTCGGGACGCTCGCGCTCTCCCGTTTCGGACGCGGCCATGCCGCCTACGGCAGGGTCGGCCTGCTCGGCATCGCCTCGCTCGTCGCGATCGGCGTCGGGTCGGTCGCGATCGCGTACTGGAAGGTACGCGGCCTCTGGCCCGGCGCCTAAGCCTCGATCCACCGTTTTCTCTGCCGTGGCGGCCGGGGTCGGCCTGTTGGGTGCCGGTTCGGGGCGGGTGGGGGGAAGAGTTTGGTGTTCAGGCACGCGGGATGACGCGCGGGGAGCCTGGAGGGGTGCTGCGTA
>JBBRYK010000007.1:0-66009 GCA_038237665.1 Gaiellales bacterium
CCGAGCGGAGCGCAGCGGAGCGACAACTTTCCAGCGGTCTGGGTCAACCGGGAGGACTCGGGGGGCGTGAGCCCCCCGGAAACTGGGTGTACCTCCGTACACTTGGCCTATGAAAATCGGGGTTCTCGCAGTCCAGGGCAACTTCCGCGAGCACGCGGCGATGCTGAGTGGGCTCGGCGCGGACGTCGTCGAGGTTCGCAAGCCGGAGCAGCTCGACGGGCTCGACGGGCTCGTCATCCCGGGCGGGGAGTCGACCGCGATCACCCGCTTGATGCGGCTCTACGGGCTGGAAGAGGCGATCCGCCGCTTCCAGGGTGCAATCCTCGGGACGTGCGCGGGCATGATCCTGCTCGATCGCGACCACCTCGGTCTCGTCGACCTGGCCGTCCGCAGGAACGCCTACGGGCGCCAGGTGGCGAGCTTCGAGGCGGACCTCGAGCTGGACGGGGAGGAAGGCCCGCTGCGCGGTGTCTTCATCCGCGCACCCCGCGTCGCCGAGGCCGGACCCGAGGTCGAGGTGCTGGCCGAGCTCGACGGTGAGCCCGTCCTGCTGCGGCAGGGCCGCATCATCGTCGCCTCCTTCCACCCCGAGCTGACGGAAGATACGCGGGTACACGAACTGTTCCTGGAGGCGGTCGAGGAGGCATCGGGTGTCCGGACATAGCAAGTGGTCGTCGATCAAGCACAAGAAGGGCGCTGCCGACGCGAAGCGCGGCAAGCTCTTCTCGAAGCTGTCCCGGGCGATCATCGTCGCCGCACGCGAGGGCGGACCTGACCCGGCCGCCAACCTTGCGCTCGCGAACGCCGTCGAGAAGGCGCGCTCGTACTCGATGCCCAAGGACAACATCGAGCGGGCGATCGCGCGCGGCTCGGGTGCCGACGCCGATGCGCAGGCCTTCGAGACCGTCGTCTACGAGGGTTACGGCCCCGCCGGGGTGGCCGTGATCGTCGAGGCTCTGACCGACAACCGGAACCGCACGGCGTCCGACGTGCGTCACGTCTTCGCGAAGAACGACGGGAACCTGGGCGGCTCCGGCGCCGTCGCTTGGCTGTTCGAGCGGCGCGGCCTCGTCCTCGTCGACGGGTCGGCCGACGAGGACGAGCTGACGCTGGCGGCCGCCGAGGGCGGGGCGGAGGACGTCGTCCTCGACGGCTCGAGCTATCAGGTGGTGGCCGCTCCGGAGGATCTGGTCGCCGTTCGCGAGGCCGTCGAGGCGGCCGGGTTCACGGTCGAGTCGGCCGAGCTGACGATGGTCCCGAAGACCACCGTCTCGCTCGAGGACGAGTCACAGGCGAAGAAGGTGCTGCGCCTGATCGACGCCCTCGAGGAGAACGATGACGTGCAAGACGTGTATGCGAACTTCGACATCCCCGAGCGCGTGCTCGAGGCTGTCGCGTCGTAACGGCGCCTAATTTGGCAACAGATCCTCACAAACCCGGCACGAAAGCATCCGACGCCGCCCGTAGCATGGCGACTGTGAACGAGGAGCACTTCGCTGAGATCGAAAAGACGCTGCTGTACGTCTCGGAGGCGCGCGAGCGTGCGGAACGCGCCGCGAAGATTCTCGATCGCGGCCATGCCGAGCCTCATCTTGTCGAGGCACTGGCAGAGCTCGAACGTGCACTCGAAGAGGCAGGCCGCAAGCTCATGCAGCGGACTTACTTCGCCGTGCCGAGGGAACAGCTGACGCTGTAGGACGTGCCGCTCTGCGGTGAGGAGATCAGGGCGCGGCTGACGTCCTTCGCCGCGCGGTGGAGTGTCTACGAGGGGTCGGAGCGCGGCGAGGCTCAGACGTTTCTGAACGAACTCTTCGAGTGCTACGGCCAGAAGCGCTCCGATGTCGCGACGTTCGAGACGCCCCAGGCGGGTCGGTTTCTCGACCTGATCTGGCCGCGGGTATGCGTTATCGAGATGAAGGCGCCGGCCGAAGCAAAGCGCCTCGCAAAGCACCGCGATCAGGCACTCGACTACTGGCGAAACTCCGCGGATCCCGAGAAGGGCGTTCCCGCCTCCCAGTTCGTAGTCCTCTGCGCCTTCCGGCGCCTCGAGGTCTGGGAGCCGGGCGCCTTTCCGCGCGGACCGCGGGTGGTTCTGAACCTCATCGACCTGCCCGATCAGTACGACGCGCTCCTCTTCCTCGCGGGCAGGGAGCCCGTCTTCGCCGGAGGACAGGCGGCGTTGACCCGAGAAGCGGTTGTGCACATCACCGACCTCTACGACCAGCTCAAGGGACGGCGCGCCGCCGAGCCGGACGTGTTGCGCGATTTCGTCCTCCAGTCCGTCTGGTGCCTCTTCGCCGAGGATCTCGGACAACTGCCCGAGCACGTGTTCACCCGGGTGGTCGACGGGTTGATCGCCCAGCCGCACAGGTCGAGCGGCGACGATCTACACGGTCTCTACTCCTGGCTCAATGACGCATCTCCGGAGCGTCCTAGCCAGGGTGTGTATGCCGGAGTCCGCTATGCGAACGGGTCGCTCTTCGCTCGGCCGGCGCGGGTACATCTGGCGAAGAGCGAGCTCGAGCACCTTCGCGATGCAGCGGCCTTCAATTGGCGGCTTGTCGAGCCATCGATCTTCGGCTCGCTTCTCGAGGGTGGCCTGGGGCACGACAAGCAATGGCTACTCGGCGCCCACTACACGCATGAGGCCGATATCAAGAAGGTCGTCGAGCCGACCATCGTCGAGCCGTGGCGGGAGCGGATCGAAGGTCTGGCGACGCACGCCGAAGCTGTGGCCGCCCAAAACGACCTGCTCAACTACGTTGTGCTGGATCCGGCCTGCGGGTCCGGCAACTTCCTCTATGTCGCGTACCGGGAGCTGCGGCGCCTCGAAGCGCGGCTGCGCGAGCGCGAGACTGAGCTGAGGAAGAGCGCCGGACTCAACCCTCAGCCTTCACTTCCCTCTTCAGAACATCCGTGGAATCGAGATCGACGGGTTCGCCGTTGCGCTGGCCCGGGTCACACTCTGGATGGGGCACAAGCTCGCCGTCGATGAACTCGGTCTGAGCGAGAGCACCCTTCCCCTCGCTGATCTCTCCGGTATTCAGGTAGCCGATGCATTGAGGGCCGATTGGCCGAGGGCGGACGCGATCATCGGCAACCCGCCGTTTCACGGCGACCGCCACCTGCGCGGATTGCTTGGCGACGACTACGTCGAGTGGCTCAAGCGCGAGTTCAAGATTGGGGTCAAGGACTACTGCGTCTACTGGTTCCGCAAGGCGCACGATCATCTGACGCCCGGCGGCCGTGCCGGGCTCGTCGGCACGAACTCGATCAGCCAGAATCGTGCTCGCGGAGCAAGCCTCGAGTACATCGTGAAGAACGGCGGCTTCATCACAAGCGCGGTGTCATCTCAAGACTGGCCTGGTGAGGCCGCGGTGGATGTGAGCATCGTCAATTGGGTTAAGGAACCGGCGATCGTTCCGACCCACGCGCTGCTCGATGGCAAAGAAGTGCCGCAGATCACGACCTCGCTCCGTGTAGAGGCCTCAGATGGTGTCTCACTTGCCGCGAACGCCGATCGTGCTTTCCAAGGCCCCATCCCTCGCGGTGCAGGGTTCGTGCTCAACGAGCACGATGCAGAAAAGTTGCTCGTCCGAACTGACGCCGACTACCGCTCTGTGGTTCGGCCCTATCTGGTAGGCGATGACATCGCAAACGATCCGCGCCAAGCTCCTTCGAGGTACATCATCGACTTCGGAACGATGCGGCTTGAACAGGCAATGACTTTCCCCGCCGCCCTCGACCTCGTTCAGAAGCGCGTAAAGCCGCAGCGCGACCTCGACCCGGTCTACGAGAACATCTGGTGGCTTCTCTGGCGGCCTCGTCCCTCGATGCGGAGCGCTTTACGGCCTCTGGCGCGCTACATCGGTGGGACTGCAACCGGGAAACGCATTCTCTTCGCGTGGTGCGATCCGTGGTGGCTGCCAAGCAACGCGATGAACGTGTTCGCCTTCGATGACGACTTCGCGATTGGTGTCCTCACTTCGCGAGTACATGCCGAATGGGCGCGTCTGCAATCCTCGACGCTTGAAGATCGCATTCGATACACGCCGAGTTCGGCGTTCGAGACTTTTCCGTGGCCGGCGGGTGAACGCGACGAAGTCGCCGACCTCGCTCGCCGAGTTATCGTGCGCCGAAGCGAGATCTGCGGCGAGCAGCAGATCGGCCTGACGACGCTCTACAACCAAGTCGATGACGGCGCTTGGGCGGACCTCCGTGACCTTCATCGCGAGCTCGACGAGGCCGTCGCTGCCGCCTACGGTTGGCCCCGCGACGTCGCCCACGACCCGATCGAGTCGAATCGCCGGCTGCTCGAGCTGAACCGTGCGATAGCAGCGGGCGACGTCGCGTATGAGCCCTTCAGCTGAGCCTGATTACTTCTCGCATAGCACTCCGACGCTGAACGTTGCGTTCGAGCTGATGTCGCTTCCGCCGCGGGCCCTCCAGCCTGTGATCTTCGTTCCGCTCAGGATCGGCTGGCTGTAGACGGTCGTCAGTTCCTGGTCGTTGCCGTCGTCGCTCCACTGCGTTCCGCCGGCGATGGCGCGCTCGTCGGAAGCGCAGTTGGCCTGGACGGAGCGGCTCGCATAGGAGCCGTTCGCGGCAGCGTTGCCCGGAACGGTCACGGAAGCGGTACGGAGCGTGATCGTCGACGCGGTGGCCGGCGGGCCTGCGGGACCTGCGGGGCCTGCCGGGCCGGCCGGCCCGACCGGGCCGATGCCGCCGGTGAAGCCGCGTGGCCCGCGCGCCCCGCGCGGAACCTGCCCCGGCCGGAAGTCCGTCCGCCGGAGCGAGAAGTCCAGGACCTTCGCCGAATTGACGGCGCCGTTCTTGAGCTGTTCGGTGCCGACGGTGTTCGGCGCCAGCTTCGTGACCGCGTACCCCGTCCCGCCGAGCGAGAGCAGCAGGGCAGCACAGGCCACGACCATGGCCGGCGAAGGCCGGCAAAGAAAGCGTTTCATGGCATCCCCCCTTGGTTGCCTGACTGCCGAAACCCTAGAGGGGCAGGTCTTAGGACGTTGTGAAGGATTGTCCGACGGGCGTAAAAAGCAGTGCGTCCCTTTCGAGGAAGGAGTTGTCCGATGCGCCGCCTAACCTCACCTCGTGAAGGTTCTCGGCATCGACCCTGGGACTGCCGCTTGCGGGTACGGGATCGTCCAAGAAAGCGACGGGCGCCTCAGGGCCAGGCACCACGGCTGGTGGAAGACGCCCGCCGGACAGCGACCGGAGCTTCGCCTGAAGGCCATCTTCGACGGGGTGGCAAGCCTCATCGAGGAGTGGGGGCCGGATGTCGTCGCGCTCGAGGAGTCCTACGTCGGCGCAGACGCCCGCACCGCGCTCTCTGTCGGGCAGGCGCGAGGCGCCGTGCTCGTCGCGGCTGCCGCCGCCGGGCTCGAATGCGCTGAGTACGCGCCCGCGCGCGTGAAACAGACGGTCTGTGGCTACGGCCGGGCCGAGAAGGACCAGGTGCAGCGCATGGTGCAGGTGATCCTCCGTCTCGATGCGGTTCCGACGCCGAGCCACGCTGCAGATGCGCTCGCGGTTGCGATCTGTCACGCGCTCGCGCCGCCGCTGCTGAGGGCGGTCGGTTGATCGCCAGGCTGCGGGGCCGGCCCGTCGCGCGCCGTCGAGACGGGCTGGTTCTCGACGTGGGCGGCGTCGGCTACCTGGTTCAGGCCACGCCGAGCGCCCACCGCCGTGCCGAGGGCGCCGGCGAGGTCGAGCTCGAGACCTATCTGCACGTACGCGAGGACGCGCTTCAGCTCTACGGGTTCGCCGAGCCGGCGGAGCGAGAGCTCTTCGAGCAGCTTCTCTCGGTCTCCGGCGTCGGCCCGAAGGTCGCGCTGGCGATCGTGTCCGGCTCGCCGCCCGCGGAGCTTCGGCGCGCGATCGCACTCGAGGACACCGCCCGCTTCGAGGCGATCCCGGGCATCGGTAAGAAGACCGCACAGCGGGTTGTGCTCGAGCTCAAGGGCTCGCTGGCCGACGTGATCGAGCCGGGCAGCGGCCGCGAGGGCGAAACGATGGCCCGTGAGGCGCTGATCGAGCTGGGCTTCACCGCCGCGGATGCCGCCGCCGCGCTGGCGACCACCGATCCCCGGCTCTCACCGGAGGAGCGGGTGCGGCAAGCCCTGAGGGAGGCGGCATGACCGACGCCACCCAGTTCCTCGCTCCGGTCCTGCAGGAGGACGAACACGAGCTCGACCGGTCGCTGCGGCCGCGTGTCCTGGCGGACTTCGTCGGCCAGACTCGCGTGAAGGAGCAGCTGGCGATCTCGCTCGAGGCGGCCCGGGCACGCGGCGAGGCCCTCGACCACGTTCTGCTGGTGGGGCCGCCCGGGCTCGGCAAGACGAGCCTCAGCTACATCATCCGCGAGGAGCTGGGCGTCGGGATCCGGACCGTGGCCGGGCCGGCGGTGGAGCGGAAGGGCGACCTCGCGGCGATCCTGACGACGCTCGCCGACCGCGACGTGCTCTTCATCGACGAGATCCACCGTCTCAACCCGGCCGTCGAGGAGATCCTCTACCCGGCCCTCGAAGACTTCCGGCTGGACATCATCATCGGTCAGGGGCCGGCCGCGCGCACGCTCACGCTCGATCTGCCGCCGTTCACGCTCGTCGGGGCGACAACGCGCACCGGTCTGATCACGACGCCTCTGCGCGACCGGTTCGGGATGACGTTCCGGCTCGGCTACTACACGCCCGAGGAGCTGTCCGCGATCGTGCGCCGGGCGGCGGGGATCATGGGCGTGGAGGTCGCCGACGAGGCGGCCGATGAGATCGCCCGCCGGGCCCGCGGTACGCCGCGGGTGGCCAACCGCATCCTCCGGCGCGTTCGCGATGTCGCCGAAGTCCGCCATGAGGGCGTCGTGTCGACCGCGATCGCCCGCGAGGCACTCGAACTGCTCCAGGTCGACGAGCAGGGCCTCGAGCACACCGATCGGGAGCTCCTCGACGCGATCGCGAACAGGTTCGGCGGGGGCCCCGTCGGACTGTCGACCCTCGGCGTCGCGCTGGGCGAGGAAAGCGACACGATCGAAGACGTCTACGAGCCGTACCTCCTCCAGCTCGGCTTCATCCAGCGGACGCCTCGCGGCAGGATCATCACCGAGCTCGGCCGCGCCCACATCGCGGCGCTCGTTGACGCCGAGCGGCTGTTCTAGTGCAGAACACGAACGTCTGGACGCCCGGAGCACCAGGGCCGCACGACGAGTTCGTCCGGAACCTCCACCAGCAGATCGCAGGGCAGGGGGAGGACGTCGCCGTTTCGATCGAGCTCACCGACGGTTCGCTCTATCACTTGATCTCGATCTCGCCGCGGCCCGGCTTCGGCTTCATCACCTTGCAGCCGCATCCCGAGGGCGAGGAGCCGCAGGAGGTGGTCGTTCCGATCGCGCAGATCGCCCTGTTCCGGATCGGCAAGGCCGAACCACGCGTGCGGCCGGGCTTCGCGCTCCCGGTGAAGGAACCGAGCTAGCGCTTGAACTGCAGCGCGTGCCACGAAGGCACCGGAGCTAGCTCGAGCAGAGCTCTTCCGCCGCGGGGATCGCGGTAGGCGAACTCGGCCTCGTCGTCGTCCCAGCTCACCTCGAGGAGGCCCTCCTTCACACGATGGTCGAGCCAGGCACCGCGGAAGATCAGCTTCCGTAACCAGTAGACGAGCGACTCGCCTCTGAGCAGGGAGATCTGCTCCCAGTGGCGAACGAGGTAGCGGCCGAGCGGGCTTCGAGGCTCGCGGATGCGTCCGCGGGCGGCTAGCTCGACCAGGTCGGCCGTCTCGTCGTCGTCGAGCTCGTTCACCTGCAAGAGGCCGAGCTTGACGGCGGCTGCCACGACCCGCTGCTCGAAGTCCATCGCATTGAAAGAGAAGTGGTAGCCGAGAAACTCGACTACGTAGTCGTCGCCGGAGCTGTAGTTCGCTTCGCCCATATCAGACAGGTAATGACGCCACGGACCGAGGATAGCGCACGATTCGAACGGCGTTAGAGTGGCTCGGGATGAGCTTTCGGCTGGTTCTCGGCTCCGCATTCGCGTGTGCCGTGGCGGTCGCACTCGCGGCCTTCGTTTTCGATCTCCGGTTCGAGCGCGCCGCCGTTCTGGCCCCGGTGATCGTCGTCTCCGTGGGGGCGCTGGCCGCTCTGATCGTGCTCTGGACGCGGGTGGCCTGGGAGTCGATCCGGCACCGCCGGCATCCCTGGCGGATCGTCGCAGCGGGCCTGGCCGTCTTTGCGCTGCTGATCGTCCTGTCGTTCTTCGTAGGCCCGCTTCCGCACGAATAGGACGGTTTCAGGGGGGCTTGGCGCGGAACAGCCGGTTCATGGGTTCGGAGGTCGAGCGGCTGCCGGCGGAACGGGTGGCGGAGAACGAGGTGACCTTTCGTCGAGCCAACGAGACGATCGGCGACTTCGCGCACTCGGCCTCGTTGGTTGAACGGATCCCGTTCATCTGTGAGTGCGGTGAGGCCGCATGCTTCCAGCTCGTTCCCCTGAGCCTCGGGGAGTACGAGGCTGTCAGGCAGGAGGCCACGCTCTTTCTGGTCGCACCGGGTCACGCGATCACGGGACCCGATCTCGGCCGTGTCGTTCGCACCGAGCCGGGGTACAGTGTTGTCGAGAAGATCGGGATTTCGGGCGAGGTTGCGCGGCGGCGGGATCCGCGCACAGGCGAGGAAGCAGGCGGGGAAGGGGCGTGGGAGAAATGACTGACCGGCAGGCGCGGATCGCCTACAACGAGACGCTGTTCCGGCAGTTGAACGAGCGCGTCGCTGAACTCTTGAGCGAGCTCGGAGACACCTCGGGCCGTTTCGAGATCGTCTGCGAGTGCGGACAGTCAGATTGCGTCGCCAAGCTCGTGGTCTCGAGGTCCGTCTACGAACGGGTGCGGCAGCACCCGGCGCAGTTTCTGGTCTCCGTGGGACATGTCGCTCCGGACGTCGAACGCGTAGTGGAGGGCGGCGACGGCTACGAGATCGTCGAGAAGCACCCTGAGGAAGCCCTGGTCGCCCGGGCAACCGATCCTCGTGCCTAGGTCGCGCCTGGCCCGATAGCTCTTCCTTGCCCGGGCTCCGCCGTGTTGGAGTCGGCGGCCTCGAGCCAGTACGTCCGACCCGCTCCGTACCGTCGGTTCGATGCAAGAGGGCACGTGGACTTTGCGTCCCTGCCCGCACCGTGAGGTCGAGGCGCTCCGACGGGCGCTCGGGATCAGCGAGGCGACTGCAAGTGTGCTCGTGCGGCGCGGGTATGGAGACCCCGAGGCCGCCCGGTCGTTCCTGGCCGGCGAGCCGCCCGGGCACGATCCGTTCCTCCTTCGCGACACGGCGGCCGCCTGTGCCGCGATCCGCGCCGCGATCGCTTCCGGGAAGCGGATCTGCGTCCACGGGGACTACGACGTCGACGGGATCTGCGCGACGACGCTGGCCGTGCTCATGCTGCGGCAACTCGGCGCCGAGGTCGAGTGGCATCTCCCGAGTCGCTTCGAGGAGGGATACGGCGTCTCGGGAGAGACGCTCGAGCGGCTGGCGAGCGAGGGGTGCGGTCTGGTCCTGACGGTGGACTGCGGGATCACCGCCGTCGAGGAGGTCGCCGCGGCCCGGCGGCTCGGGCTGGGCATGGTCGTGACCGATCACCACCGGCCGGGCGAGTCCCTGCCGGATTGCCCGATCGTCGCAACCAGGCCCTCCGAGTACCCATTTCCCGAGCTCTGCGGAACCGGCGTCGTCTACAAGCTCGGGGAGGCACTCGGCGTCGACCTCGAAGAGCACCTGGACCTCGTCGCCCTGGCCACGATCGCCGATGTCGTTCCGCTCGTCGACGAGAACCGGGCGTTCGCCATCGCCGGGCTCAAACGCCTCGCCCTCACCCGCAAGCCTGGGTTGCGGGCGTTGATGGCCTCCGCTCACGTCGACCCGGCGATCGTCGACGAAAGCTCCGTCGGATTTCGGCTCGCCCCCCGGATCAATGCCGCGGGCAGGCTCTGCCGGCCGGAGGCGGCGCTCGAGCTGCTCCTCACCGACGACGAGGCGGAGGCTCGCCGGCTGGCCGCGACGCTCGAAGAGCTGAACCGCGACCGGCAGATGGTCGAGGACCGGATCCTGCGCGACGCCGTCGCCCAGATCGAGGAGTGGCCGGAGGCGCGCCGGCGGCGCCGTGGGTACGTCGTCGCGGACGAGAGCTGGCACGAGGGCGTGATCGGGATCGTGGCTTCCCGCCTCGTCGAGCGGTATTCGCGCCCTGTCGTCCTGATCGCAGGGACCGAGGGCGACTGGAAGGGATCCGGCCGCTCGATCTCCGCCTTCGACCTCCACGGGGCCCTCGGTGCGTGCGCCGGGCATCTGCAACGCTTCGGCGGGCATCGCGCGGCCGCCGGCCTGTCCATACGCCCGGAGGCCGTGGCCGCGTTCGCGGAGGCGTTCGCCGAGCACGCCGACGAGGCCTTGAAGGACACGGATCTCCGGCCCGTCCTACCCGTCGACGCGGTGGTGCCGGGGCGAACGCTCACGCTCGAGCTCTGTGGTGAGCTGCGCCGGATCGCCCCGTTCGGGCTCGGCAACCCGCGCATCACGCTCTTGCTGGCAAGCTGCGAGCTGGCCGACCTCGGTGTCGTCGGCGCCGGCAAGCATCTCCGCTTCCGGGTCCGCGACGGCGCCCACGACGCCGGCGGTGCGATCGCCTTCGGGCTCGGTTCCCAACTCGATCGCTTCCGCCGCCTTGGGAACTACGACATCGCCTTCCGGCTGGAGGAGAACCGCTGGAACGGCACCGTTGCGCCCCAGCTCGTCGTGCGGCGGATCTTCGACAGCCCGGAGCGCTACCGGGAGCTCCGGGAGCGCATGCTGGCCGAGTGGCGAAAGCAGGCGACCGACCGGAGCGAGGAAGCGGAGGCGGTCTTCGCCGAGCTCGGCCTCGAGGAGGGGGGCCCGTGGCGAAGCCTGCTCGAGTCGCCCACGTTCCGCGCGCTGCTGCTCGAGGAGCCCGCGCTGCTGCAGGCGGCGTAGGAGGTCTAGGCGCGGCCGAGCGAGACGCGGCTCGCACGGGTCGGGAGCGGCCGCGAGGCGGCAGCCGCCGAGTCGAGCGCGGCGAGCATCCGGGCGAGCTTGAGGGCCTTGCGGTTGAGGCGGCGGCGTCGAAGCAAGATGGGCATGTTCGTTCTTTCTTCGGTCGTTCCTGCCTCCAGCCTGAGGGTTTCAAACCAGGACGAGTCGGGCCGGTTCACTCCCTTTCTTCAGCACTTATCCCCTGCAGCCTCAGGGTTTGGCCAGCCTCTGGGGGGCTTTCGACTTCGGTACTTGTGCCTCCGGCCTGAGGGTTTTCGCGGCGCTCTGGGCCGGGCGAAGCCCGGAGTACACTTGGTTCATGGCTGCTGTTGTCGAGGCTCAAGAACGACACCAAGACCTCGTCGATGAGCTGATCCAGCGGGTCGAGGGCTACAAGCCGGACGTCGACAAGGAGCTGCTCTCGCGGGCATTTCGCTTCGCCGCGCTGGCCCACGAGGGCCAGCAGCGGCGATCCGGCGAGGACTTCATCCACCATCCGTGGGGCGCCGCGACGATCTGCGCAGAACTCGAGCTCGACGAGCAGACGATCGCAGCCGCCCTCCTGCACGACGTCGTCGAGGACACAGGTTCCGCGATCGAGGACGTGAGCGCCGAGTTCGGTGACGAGATCGCGAAGCTGGTCGAGGGCGTCACCAAGCTGACACGCATCCACTTCCAGAGCCGCGAGCACGCCGAGGCCGAGAACTACCGGAAGATGATCATGGCGATGGCCGAGGACGAGCGGGTCATCCTGATCAAGCTCGCCGACCGCCTGCACAACCTGCGGACGATCGAGTACCTGGGCAAGCAAAAGCAGGTCCAGAAGGCGAAGGAGACGCTCGAGGTCTACGCGCCTCTGGCGCACCGGCTCGGGATCCACAAGCTCAAGTGGGAGCTCGAGGATCTCGCCTTCCAGACGCTCCATCCACGCAAGTACGAGGAGATCAAGACGATGGTCTCGGAGCGGCGGGCAGACCGGGAGGAGCATGTCCGGGAGGCCTCGGTCGTGCTCAAGAAGGAGCTGGACAAGGTCGATATCCCCGCCGACATTTCCGGCCGCTCGAAGCACTTCTACTCGATCTACGACAAGATGGTGAAGAAGGGCCGGGAGTTCAACGAGATCTACGACCTGACCGCGATGCGGGTGATCGCCGAGCGGTCAGGCGAGGAGGGGACGCGCGACTGTTACGGCGCGCTCGGCCTCGTTCACTCGCTCTGGAAGCCGATGCCGGGCCGCTTCAAGGACTACGTCGCGATGCCGAAGCTGAACCGGTATCGGGCTCTGCACACCACGGTGATCGGGCCGGAGGGCCGGCCGCTCGAGATCCAGATCCGGACGCGCGAGATGCACCGCGAGGCGGAGCTCGGGATCGCGGCTCACTGGCTCTACAAGGGTCGAAACAAGAAGGCGGACAAGGAATGGCGGGCCTGGGTCGAGCAGCTCGTCGACGAGCCCTCCGACGACGCGGACCCCCGGCAGTTCAGCAGGCGGCTACGGGAGGCGATGCCCGTCGACGAGGTGTACGTCTTCACCCCGAAGTTCGAGATGAAGGCGCTGCCCGCGGGAGCGACTCCGATCGACTTCGCGTACGCGGTGCACACCGATGTGGGTCACCGGACTGTCGGCGCGAAGGTGAACGGCCGGATCGTCCCACTCCACTACCGGCTCCAGAACAGCGACACCGTGGAGATCCTGACCGCGAAATCGGGTCGCGGGCCGTCGCGTGACTGGCTCTCGCTCGCCGTGTCATCGCGGGCGCGCAACAAGATTCGCCAGTTTTTCTCGCGCGAGACGCGCGAGGAGTCGGAGCAGAAGGGCCGCGACGCGCTCGAGGCGGCGTTGAAGAAGCAAAACCTTCCGTACCGCAAGCTGGCGGGCTCCGCCGTGCTCGCGAGCGTGATCCGCGAGACGGGCTTCAAGAAGGCTGACGACTTCTACATCGCAGTCGGCGCCGGCAAGCTGCAGACCGGCCAGATCGTCAACAAGGTCCTCCACCGTCTGAAGACCGAAGAGGCGGTTGAAGAGGACACGGTTCCGCTCAAGGCTCCGAGAGAGCGGCACGTCGTCGCAAGTGAAAGCTTCGGGATCACTGTCCAGGGCGTCGAGGACGTGCTCGTCCGGCTCGCGAAGTGCTGTACACCGCTGCCGGGCGACGAGATCGTCGGCTACATCTCGCTTGGCAAGGGAATCACGATTCACCGCGGCGACTGCCCGAACGTCAAGTCGCTGCGCCGGAACCCGGAGCGCTTCACGCAGGTGGACTGGGACGGCGGCGCCAGCAAGAGCTTCCGCGTCCAGATCGCCGTCGACGCCTGGGACCGGCCGCGCCTGCTCGAGGACGTCGCCCGCACGTTCGCGGAGCACGGCGCCAACATCGTCTCGTACGGCGGCTCCGTCGAGGATCAGCTGGCCAAGAACTGGTACACGGCCGAGGTCGGCGACGTGAAGTCGCTGCGGGCGCTGCTGACCGCGCTCCGCAACGTCGAAGCCGTCTTCGACGCATTCCGCGTGACCCCGTCCTGACCCGCCGGGACGGCAACCTTGCGGATCCCTCGATCGAGGGCTGAGGCCTCGATCGGGAGGAGTAGCCAGAACGAGGGATAGACGCCCGCGGCGGCAGCCCCTACAACGAGAGCAGGGGAGAGGATCACTGCGGCGTCCCACCCATCGCATGGGGATGGGTGGGCCCGCCGTTTACCTGACGCAGTGCGGCGAGATCAGTAACGCCACCCGCCGAAGGAACGCATCGCCCGCCTCGTCCGCCGGGCCGGGAGCGACCCGAAGCTCGGCCACCGGGTTGCCTCCGAAATCGACCGGATACGCCGCCTCTTCGCCGATCGGCTCGCCCATCTCCGGACCAGTGTCCTCGACGAGTGCGACTCCCGCCCACGCGAAGCCTGCACGGTCGCGGAGAACGTCGACGACCGCGCGGAGCACCTCGTCGGGATCGCCGCCCCGATTGAGGATCCGATCGATCGCTTCCAGCGGGCAGCTGTAGGAATCAGGACTCGAGATCGTCTCCTTCGAACTCCCCGATCCGCTCGCGGAGCCGGTCCGGGATCGCGCACGGTGTCCGCTCCCGGAGGTCGACGAGCACGAGCGTCTGCGTCGCCGTGACGGCAAGGACCTCGCCGTCGACGAGGTACGCGGCGAACTCGTAGGTCATGCTCGTCCTGCCGATCCGCGCCACGCGGACGTCGACCTCGATCAGATCGTCGAAGCGCGCGGGAGCGTGGTACTCGACGTTCGTCGCGCGCATCACGAACTGCGGGTCGGTCGGCTCGGTGCGCAACAGCCCGAGCTTGCGGTGGTACTCGACACGCGCCAGGTCGAAGTAGGGCATGTAGCGGCCGTAGTAGACGATTCCCTGTGCGTCGGTGTCGGAGAAGCCCACCCGCGTCGTGGCGGAGAACTTGAAGGGTGGTCTCACCCCTGGATCACCGAGAGAACCTCGTCGCGCTTGCGCTCCATCAGCTCACGCGAGCGCGCCTCGAGGTTCAGGCGCAGGAGAGGCTCCGTGTTCGAGGGCCGGACGTTCATGTGCCAGTCGTCGCCCACGATCGAGATGCCGTCCAGATGGGAGACCTCGCCCTCGGCTCCGAAGCGTTCCTCGAGCTCCCGGAGCTTGAGAGCCACGTCGGAGACGGGAGTGTTCAGCTCGCCGGTGATGAAGTAGCGCTCCCGGTAGGGCTCGAGGATCTCGGAGAGCTTCCGGCCGCGCTGCGAGACGAGCTCGAGCATGAGCAGGAAAGGGATCACGCCAGAATCGGCTTGGGAGAAATCGCGGAAGTAGTAGTGGCCCGACACCTCCCCCGCGAACACCGCATCCTCTTGACGCATCCGGTGCTTGATGTACGCGTGGCCGACGCGGTTGACGAGCGGCGTGCCGCCGGCGCGCTCGATCGTCTCCGGCACCGCCCAGCTCGCGCGGATGTCGTAGATCACCTTCTGGCCCGGCTGCTTTCCGAGGATCGACTCGGCGAAGAGCGCGGTGACGAAATCGCCCGGGACGAACTCGCCCGTGTCGTCGACGAAGAAGCAGCGGTCGGCGTCGCCGTCGAAGGCGACCCCGAAGTCGGCTTCCTCCTCGCGGGTCCGGGCGATGATGAACTCGCGGTTCTCGGGCAGGAGCGGATTGGGCTCGTGGTTGGGGAAGCTCCCGTCGGGCTCGAAGAAGTACCGCACCGCTTCGATCGGCAGCCGCTCGAGCACGGGCGGCAGCATCACCCCGGCCATTCCGTTCGCCGCGTCGATCACCACCCGGAGGGGCGCGATCGCGGACACGTCGACGAAGGACAGCACGCGGTCGACGAAGGCGGGCCAGATGTCGTACTGCTCGACGCGGCCCGGCCGCTCCGGCTTGTCGCGGAACCCGGCCGTCGCCCGGTCGCGCACGTCGAGAAGGCCCGACTCACCTCCGACCGGGAGGGCGCCCCGGCGCACGATCTTCATCCCGGTGTACTCCTTCGGGTTGTGCGAGGCGGTGACCTCGATCCCGCCGTCGAGGTCGAGCTCGCCGACGGCGAAATAGACCATCTCGGTGCCGACCAGCCCGACGTCGAGCACGTCCACACCCGCGTCGGTCACGCCGCGCATCGCTGCCTCGGCCATGGCGGGGCTGGACAGCCGCATGTCCCGCCCGACGGCGATCCGGGCCGGCTCGAAGTGCTCGGCGTAGGCGCGGCCGATCGCGTAGGCGCCCTCCTCGTCGAGCTCGGTCGGGTAGAGGCCGCGGACGTCGTACGCCTTGAAGACCTTCGGGTCGAGCACGGGCGGATGCTAACCGTGACCTTCGGGCAGGGCCGTGAGCTTTGGGCGGGCGCCCCGGATATGAGACATATCCACGTGAGGAGGCAGACGGTGAAGAAATCGGTGCTCGTGATCTCGGTAGTCGCGCTCGCAACGGCCCCGGCGGCTCTGGCGAAGGAGCTGTCCGTGACTGCCGTCTGCGGGGCGTCAGGCTGCAAGGCGATCAGTCCCGCCCTGAAGATCGGCCACGACGGCTTCGGCCCGGCCGCCACCGTCCCGATCGGTAACTACTACGTCCTGCGGATTGGCTTCGGTGACGGCCACAAGATCTTCCAGCGAGGCGAGATGTACTTCGTCGCCTCGGCAGGCGCCGTGGCCGCAAAGGACGCTCCCGGGCCCACGGACGGCTGGGGCGCCCTAACGGCCGAGGCGGCGGCGAGCGTGCGCTCGGCCACGAGAGGGTTGAAGCCCTTCACGGTGGGGCGTCCGACGCACGCATACGTTGCGACCCACCGGGCGGTCGACGCCGTGCCGTACCTGGCGCTGCTCGGGCCGCTCGAGCGCACGGCGATGCCTCGCAGCGGCGAGTCGGCGCTCACGATCAGCCTCTACTGGGGCGGCACCAATCCCTGGTCGAACGCGGGCGCGCTGATCCAGTACCTGCCGAAGGCCGGCGTGGTCATCCGGAGCGACGGCTACTACCGCGCACCGGGCTCGATCGTCGAACGCGCGAGGCGCGAGGCCGCCGGCCTGGCTCCGACCCCCGGGGGCGCAGGTTTCCCGTGGGAGCCGCTCGTGGGCGGGCTCGCCGGGCTCGCGGCCGTCCTGTCGTCGGTCACATTCCTCGTCCGGCGCCGGCGGCGCATGCCCGCGCCCGAGGGCGCGGTCGCGACCTGACGACGCGTGGAGGCGGGCCATGAGGAGCAGCGCTTTCGCCGGGAGCAGGCCGACTTCGAGTCGCTGTTCCGCGCCCACTACCCGGAGATCGTGCGCTATCTCACGGCCCGCCTCGGCTCGCGCGAACGTGCCGGTGATCTCGCGGCGGACGTCTTTCTCGAGGCGTTCCGGCGGGTTCCCCTGCTGCGCTGGCGGGGCAGGCCGGTCCTCGCCTGGCTCTATCGCGTTGCCGCGAACATGGCCGCCGACGACCTGAGGCGCTCGGCCCGCGAGGTCCCGCTGGCCGAGCCGGAGCCCGCGGCGCCGGCAGAGCAGGATCAGTCCGATTCCGTTGCCGAACGCCTGGCGCTCGCCAAGGCGCTGCACAGCCTCCCGACCGACTACCAGCTCGTCGTCCACCTGCGCCTCGTCGAGGGGTATCCGTTCAGCGAGGTCGCCCGCATGACCGGCCGCAGTGTGGGTGCCTGCCAGATGCAGCTCCTCCGTGCCGGCCGCCTGTTGCGGGCAACGCTGGAGGAGGAGGGGATCCGCGCGCATGCGTGAGGAACGCGCACTCGCCGCACAGCTCGACCGCGTTCTCGACGGGCGCGAGCGCGCAGACGGAGAGCTGGCGGCCCTCGCCTCGCTGCTGGAGCGCGCGGCTGCGCCGTCCCGCTTCGAGGTCGGCGCGAAAGAGGTCGACGGCGCACTCGCCGCCGCGCGGGCTCGTTTCCGGCCGCGCCTGCGGAGGCCGGCGCGCGTCCGGCGCATCGCCGGGGGCCTGGCCCTGGCGGGGGCCGTCGCTGCTGCGCTGGTCGTCGTCCTCACCCGCGGCTCCGCCGTTCCGCTCCACATCGAAGAACCCGCGCTGGCAGCGCTCGGAGGGCCTTCGAGCGCCCTGCGCGTGATCGAGCGGGTCGAGCCGACCCGGCCCGGGGCGTTCCCGGTCAACGTCCGCGTCGGCTGGATCGACGCGCGCGGGAAGCGGATCCGCTGGGACGAATACGTCCGCGGGCGGAAGGTGGTCGAGACCCTGCTCGAAGGTGGCCGGGTCAGCCGCTATCTCGTGCCCGAGAACGTCGTCCTGGTCGGAACGAGCTGTCGCGCCTTCGCCAGCGGCTGCGCGGAGCTGATCGACCCGATCGAGTTCTACCGGCGCGCGCTCCAGCGGGGCACCGCGCGCACGAGCCGTACGACCTTCGACGGCCGGGCCGCGTTCGTGCTCCGGCTTCCGGTTCAATCGCTGCCGGACGCGGTTCGGATCGAGCAGCGCGTGACCATCGACCGGACCACCTACCTGCCGCTCCTGATCGAGTGGGTCGAGGAGCGGAGCGGGGCGGAGCCGCGCGCCTTCGCACGCATCCTGATCAAGCGCGTCCGCGAGGTGCCCGCGGCGGCCGTCCGGTTCGCGTTCGAGCTGAACGCGCCGACCGCACGGGTGATCCAGCGCGTGACGCCGGGCGGCAAACTCCGCAAGCTCTCCGAGCGAAAACTCACTCGCGTCCAGGCGCGCGCGCTCTCGCCGCCGCTGCAGTGGCTCGGCCCCGACTACATCGGTCAGCCCGAGTCGGCGATCGACGAGCTCCGCTGGAATGCGGGAACGGCCTACCGCATCCGCTACGGAAACCTGATCACGGTCTGGAACTACGGCCGTCTTGTCCCGCCCGAGATCGCTGCCAGCCGGTACGTGCCCGCCAAGGTCGTCCCGCTGATCGACGGGCGCATCGCGCGCTTCTACCAGGCTCAGGATGGTCGCGTGGTGCTGGAGCTCGAAGGGCCGAATCGCTCGATTGCGCTGATCGGGCCCGAATTCGGCAAGGAGAGCCTGTTCGGGGCTCTTCAGCGGCTCCAACCGCTGCGGTAGAGCCTCGAGAATCCCTCAAACGCGGGCAGAAACGGGCCCCCTCGTTCGTTCTTACAATCGATGTCCGTGGAACGGAAACTCGCGACCGTACTCTTCATCGACCTGGTCGATTCGACCGGGCTCGTCGCCGCCAGCGACCCCGAGGTGGTGCGCCGGCGCGTGACCGGGTTCTTCGACCAGGTCTCGCATTGCATCGAGACGCACGGAGGGATCGTCGAGAAATTCGCGGGTGACGCCGTCATGGCCGCGTTCGGAATTCCGCTCGCCCACGAGGATGACGCCGAGCGTGCGGTCCGCGCCGCGCTGGCGATGCTCGAGGCGGTGCACAAGCTCGGTCTGGAGGCCCGAATCGGAATCGAGTCCGGCGAGGTCGTGGCCGACGAGAGCGACTCGACATTCGCCACCGGCGAGGCGGTCAACCTGGCCGCGCGCCTGCAGCAGACGGCCTCTCCGGGCGAGATCCTGATCGGGCCGGCTGCGCACGGCCTGACCGTCGGGCGAGCCGACACCGAGGAGCTCGGCCCGGTGCAGCTACGGGGGCGCGAGGAGCCGCTCTGGATCTGGCGCGTGACCGGGGTTCCAGAAGACAGCCCGGTCCGGCCGCTCGCCGGCGCGCGATTCGTCGGGCGTGAAGCAGAGCTCGATCTGCTCGCCAATACGTGGGAGCGGGCACTTCGCGGCCGCCGCGCGCACCTCTTCACGATCTACGGCGAGCCGGGAGTGGGGAAGAGCCGGCTCGCGGCGGAGTTCACGTCGTCGCTAGAAGGCGCCACCGTCCTCAAGGGGCGTGCTCTGCCTTACGGGGAAGGGATCACCTACTGGCCGCTCGCCGAGATGGTGAAGGCGGCAGCGGGGATCTCCGACGACGATCCAGTCGCCGAGGCGGTCGAGAAGCTCCGCGCGTGCTGCGAGGACGAGGCGGTCGCGGATCTGCTCGCGCTTGCGTCCGGCGTGCTGGAGGCGGTCGAGAGCGAGCGGAGCCAGCAGGAGATCGCCTGGGCGGCACGCGAATTCGTCGAGCAGCTCGCTGCGGTTCAGCCGGTCGTGATGATGTTCGAGGACATCCACTGGGCGGAAGAGCCGCTGCTCGAGCTGATCGAGCACCTTGCAGCCTGGGTGCGGGAGGTGCCGGTGCTGCTCGTCTCCCTGGCGCGGCCGGAGCTACTCGACGTGCGGCCGAGCTGGGGTGGGGGACGCGTGCGCGCGACCGCAATCGAGCTCGAGCCGCTGGACGCCGTGGAGAGCAACGAGCTCTTCGATGCGCTCGTCGAGGACGGCGAGCTGGAGCCCGACGTTCGCATCGCGGTGCTCGAGAAGACCGAAGGCAATCCGCTCTTCGTCGAGGAGACCGTGCGCATGCTCGTGGAGTACGAGGGGGTCGGCGGGCTGGACCGGATCCCCGACTCTCTCCACGCCATCATCGCCGCCCGCATCGACCGGCTCGCACCCGCTGAGAAGGCGCTCCTCCAGCGCGCATCGGTGGTCGGCCGCGTGTTCTGGGCCGGCGCGCTCGAACACCTGAGCGGAGACCTCGACGCCGGTGGCGTCGAGCACTTTCTGGACGACCTGCTCCTACGCGACTTCGTCCTGCGCGAGCCACGCTCGACGATCTCGGGCGAGCGCGCGTACCGGTTCAAGCACGTGCTGATCCGCGAGGTCGCCTACTCGGGGCTCTCCAAGTCGGCGCGGGCAGACCAGCACCGCGGCTTCGCCGACTGGCTGCGCGAGCGGGCCGGAGACGAGTTGCTCGAGATCCGTTCGTTCCATCTCGACCGCGCCGCTGCGCTGCTCGCCGAGCTCGACGGTGCTCCGCCACAGGATCTCGCCTCCGAGGCTGCGGCGGCGCTGGAGGAAGCCGGGCGCCGGGCGCTCGCCCGCGAGGCGCACCGCGTCGGACGGGCGCTCCTGGTTCGGGCGGTCGAGCTGGAGCCCACGCTCGAGCGCCGCTTCCACGCTGCCCGTGCGGCGTGGCGGATGACCGATTACCCGGCCGTGGCCGCCGAGATGGAGCTGGTCCGCGGAGCAGCTGCGGAGGCAGGCGACCGTCGGCTCGAAGGACGCGCGCTGACGGCGCTCGCACAGGTGGCGATGAACCGCGACGCCGATCTGCTCCGGGCCAAGGAGCTCGCGGAGCAGGCCCTCGAGACGCTCAAGGCCGCGCCGGGCCCGGACCGCTTCGATGCCCTCGAAGCGCTTGCTGCGACGGCCATGTGGGTCGGCGACCTGACGGAGGCCGAGCGCATCTACATCGAGCAGCTCGAGATCGCGCGGGCGACGGATCGAACGGATCTCGAGGTCCGTGCCCTGCACGCGCTCGCGTTCGTCTACTACGAGCGGATGGAGCCCGACCGCGCGATGCCGCTGCTCGAGCGGACCCAAGAGTTGGCGGAGGAGACGGGAAGCATCCTCGGACGGGCCTGGGTGCTCCGTTCACTCGGCGAAGGCCGGCTCCTGCGCGGCGAGCTCGACGAGGCCGAAAAGGCGATCCAGCAGTCGCGTGAGCTCTTTGCGGAAGCCGGTGCCGACGTGCACCTGGCGCGCACGCTCCTCTCGCTCTCACAGGTCTCGGTCCGGCGGGGCGAGCTTCCGAGTGCCGAAAAGCACCTTCGCGAAGCAATCCGGATTCTGAAGCCGCTCGGAGACCGCGGAACCCTGTGCGAGGCCCAGCGCCAGCTCGCCCAGGTCCTGGTCCGGTCGGGCAAGCTCGAGGAAGCCGAGCTGATCGCGCTCGAGGCGCGGGAGACAGTCGGCCCGCAGGATCACGGCTCGCGTGCGTCGACACGCATGGCGCTCGGTCTCGTCCGGGCGGCCCAGGGCCGTGAGGCGGAGGCCGAGAAGCTCCTGCGGGAAGCGATCGAGGTGCTGGACGGCACGGAGCTGCGGCTGTTCTCGGTCGAGCCGCTCGAGGCGCTCGTTCAGTTCCTGCGCGAGCGCGGCCGCGACGAGGAGGCAGCCCCCTTCGCGCGGCGGCTGCTGGAGCTCTCGCCCGTCGCCGGCATCGCCTCCAGCTTCGAGGCGAGCACGGCCAAGATTGCCTGATTAGCACGGGGGAACCCCATGGTTCCCCCGTGGGGCCCCCTCCTTCTTGCCGTGCCATCGCAGAGCGTGTCTGGGCTCCCGCCGGAACAAGTCCGGCTCCGCCCGCGGCCGTTAGCGATGTGGCAGCTGGCCTGAGGCTCCCTCTTCCATGATCCGCTTGATCTGCTGGGACGATTGTTCGTCGGGTGATTCGCTGATTACAGTCGCAGGGCGCTCAAATCGAGCCAGCGCCTCGCCGAGGGGCTCGGCTCGGAGCGTGCCCTCGCCGTAGGGCAGGTGCTTCGTCTCGTTCCGGTTCGCGAAGGCGATGTCGGAAAAGTGGATGTGGAACGGAGCCTCCGGCTCCAGGATTCCGTCGGCCGGCTCCAGGATTCCTGCGAAGGCGTCCACGTCGGTGAAGCCGCCGTCGGTGACGGCATGCAGGTGCGCGAAGTCGATCACCGGCCGGACCCACGGGAGCTGCGAGGCGATGAAGAAGATGTCCTCGGCCGAACCGAGCTCGCGAACCCGGCCCATGATCTCGATCCCGAACGGCACCAGGCGACCCTTCCCTTCGAGCCGCTCGCGGAGCTCGGCCAGCTGCTCGACGACGGCGTCGAGCGCGGCTTGGCGCTCTCGGCCGAGCAGGAAGCCGGGTTGGAAAACGACGAGCTCGGCCCCGCATTTCGACGCGATCCCGGCGGAATGGTCGAGCATGCCGACCGCCATGCGGAACTTCTTGTCCTGTTCGAGATGCCCCATGAAGCCCGCAATGGGCGCGTGGACGGAGAGGACGATTCCGGCCTCCCGGGCGACCACACCGAGCCGCTCGGCCCACGGATACTCCATCCAGAAGCCGCCTTCGAAGTCGATCTCCAGGGCCGAGTAGCCGCGCTCGAGGAGCAGGCGGACCGCCTCCTCCGGGCTTTCCCGGGAAGGGCAGCGGGCAGGGCCGAAACGGAGCAGTCCCACGTCCCGGACGCTAGCGCAGTCCAGTCTGTCCGATCGTGGACCTAGGCTTTTTGCATGGCCAAGAGCCCGACCCGCATCGATCTGCTGGAGCTCGACATCGACCTCCGGTTGGCCGATCTCTGGCGTGAGGCCTCCGAGATCGACGACTGGAACCTGGAGGTCGTCGCCGCGTTCATGCGGGCTGCGTACGGCAAGGGTTACTGCGACGCTTTGACCGAGGACGCTCCCGGCTCGCTCTGTGTCGACCACGGATACCGCGTACCCGAGCGTCGCGCCGAGCCCGCCCGGGAGTAGCCCTCTCCTGCCGCGGACGGGGCTAGACTTCGCTTCGTGGCCCGCAAGCAGAGTCCGGCGCGTCTGATCATTGCGCTCTCGGTCGCGGCCTGCCTTGCGATCTTTCTGCTCTACACCTCGATCGCGGGCGGGGGCACGGTATCGCTGCGGCCGAGCCAGCTGGCGGGCCACCACGGGACCGTGCAGCTCGCCGGGCTCGTGCTTGCGCCGGTAGGGGGCGACGCGCATGCGAACGGGCTTCGGTTCCGCCTTCGCGACATCGACGGCAAGGCGGCGGTGCCGGTGATCTATTACGGCTCCGTCCCCGACCTCTTCAAGGTCGGCCGGCACGTCTACCTCCGGGGTCAGCTTCACAACGGCGCCTTCGTCGGGGAGCGCGACTCGCTCGTGACGAGATGCCCTTCGAAGTACGCGCCGGCGACGAAGTCGCCTGTCCGCGCCAGCGGACCAGTGGAGGGGCCTCGAGTGAACCGGGCGGTTCCCCCGGCTGACCTCGGCTAGACATGCCTGAGCTGGGCCGCGCCGCACTGCTGGTCTGCCTGGGCCTGGCCGGCTACGCACTCGTGGTGGGCTCGCTGGCCGCCTGGACGAGACGCCGCCGGCTCGCCGGGTCCGCCCAGAACGCCCTGCTGGCGGCGTTCGGCGCCGCTGCCGTAGCCGCCGGGGTTCTCGTCGCCGCTCTGCTCAGGCACGACTTCTCGTTCACCTACGTCGCCGATCACACGAGTCGCAAGCTGCCGACGTTGTACTCGCTCTCGGCGTTCTGGGGCGGGCAGGAGGGATCGCTCCTGCTCTGGCTGCTGGTTCTGACGGGGTACGGAGCGGCCGCGGTCCTCCTCAACCGTCATGCGGCCCGTGACCTCGTTGCGTGGGTCGTGCCCGTTCTGGGCCTCGTCGCGACGTTCTTCGCCTTGCTGCTCGTTGCCGTCGCGAGCCCGTTCGCGACGCAGGCCGCACCAGCGGACGGCGCCGGCCTCAACCCCAGCCTCCAGAACCCGTACATGGTCGTCCACCCACCGCTGCTCTACCTCGGCTACGTCGGGTTGACAGTGCCGTTCGCGTTCGCGATGGGGGCCCTCCTCTCCGGTCGCACGGACGAGCGCTGGATCGTGGCGACGCGGCGCTGGACGCTCGGCGCGTGGATGTTCCTCGGCGTCGGTCAGTTACTGGGCGCGCACTGGGCCTATGTCGAGGTCGGGTGGGGCGGCTACTACGCCTGGGACCCCGTCGAGAACGCCGCCCTGATGCCATGGCTCGCGGCAACGGCCTTCCTGCACTCCGTGATGATCCAGGAGCGGAAGGGGATGCTGAAGGTCTGGAACATGCTCCTGGTTGTCCTTGCGTTCGGGCTTTCGCTCTTCGGCACCTTCCTGACCCGCTCGGGCGTGATCAACTCGATCCACTCGTTCACCCAGAGCTCGATCGGGCCCTGGTTCCTCGGTTTCATCTGCCTGATCACCGCCGGATCGCTCGGGCTCGTCTTCTTTCGTCTGCCCCTGCTTCGTGCGAAGACGAAGCTGGAGTCGCTCGTGTCGCGCGAGGCGACCTTCCTCTACAACAACCTGCTGCTGGTGGCGCTCTGCCTGACGATCCTCTGGGGAGTCTCCTACCCGCTCCTCTCCGAGCTGGTGCGCGGTCAGACAGTGACCGTAGGGCGTCCGTACTACGACTTCTTCCTCCGCATCTTCGGCCTTCCGCTGCTGCTGCTGATGGGCATCGGGCCGCTCGTCGCCTGGCGGCGGGCCTCCCTGCGAGGGCTTCGGAGGACGTTCGCCTGGCCCGTCGGGGCCGCCCTCATCGTCGGGGGCGCGCTGATCGCCGCGGGCGCCGGCTCGTCGCGGCCCGGGCTGATCGCGTACACCTTCTCCGCCTTCGTCCTGGGCTCGATCATCCTCGAGTTCGTCCGCGGCAGCCGCGCCGCTGGCTCGTTCACGCAACTGGTCTCGCGGAACCGCCGTCGCTACGGCGGCTACGTCGTGCACGCCGCGATCGTGCTCCTCGCGATCGGGATTGCCGGCTCGAGCTCCTACCAGACCGTCCGGGAGGCGAAGCTCCGGCCCGGTGAGTCGATGCGCGCCGCCGGCTACACGCTGAGCTACCGCAAGCTCGCGACCACGACCGTCGGCAACCACGAGGCGATCCGGGCGACCGTCGACCTCGCCCGCGGTGGCCACCACGTCGCCACGCTGTATCCGGGCAAGAACCGCTACTTCGCCGAGCAGCAGGTCTCGAACGAGATGGCGATTCACACGAGCTGGCTCCGGGCCGAGGACGTCGACCTCATCGCCGACCAGGTCAATCCCGACGGAAGCGTCTACTTCAAGGTGCTCGTGAAGCCCCTCGTCAACCTGATCTGGCTGGCCGGCTTCGTGTTCTTCGGCGGGGCGCTGATCGCCATGTGGCCGGACGCGCGCGAGGCCCGGCGGCTGGCCGCGCGCTACGAGGGCGCGCTCGCCCAGGCGTAGATGGGCACCGCAGCCCTCGTCGTCGGCGGCATCCTCGCCGTCGCGTGCGTCCTCTACGTCGCGCGTCCGTTCCTGCGGGAGCCGACGGCCACGCGGGAAGGCGACCGCCTCGACGACCCCGGCCCTCTCGGGCAGCGCCAGCTCGCCCTCTCGGAGGACCGCGACCGGGCCCTCGGGGCGCTGAAGGAGCTCGAGTTCGACCACCGGACGGGCAAGGTGTCCGACGAGGACTACCGGACGCTCGTCGGCCCGCTCCGCCAGGCGGCCGCGGCCGCGCTCCTCGCTCTCGAGCCCCGCGCGGGCAACGGTCGGCTACCCTTGTCGCCGATGAGCGAGCAGCCGACCGTCGTCCCCGAGCCGGGGCCGGTTCCCTCCGAGCGACCGCAACAGCCCGTGATCCCCGAGCCGACGCCGGTCCCCTCCGAGCCGCCGCAGCAACCGGTCATCCCGGAACCGTCGCCCGCGCCGCATGTACCGCCCGGGCCCGAGCCCGTCCCGGAGCCTTCGCCCGTCCCACACGAGCCGCCGGCACCGCAGGGCTGAAACTCGGCAGGGACGTCCTGCGGTGGAGCGAACCTTTGAAGCAGGTGCGACGGCGACTCGCTCTCTGTGCGCTTGCGCTTCTCTGCCTCGCCGCCCCGGCGGGCGGAACGAACCCGTACGCGAGGAAGCAGGCCGTGGACGCGAAGCTCTCGCACGTCCAGGAGAAGATTGCGCAGCTCCAGGCCCGTGAGGACTCCCTCCGGACCGAAATCGCCGGCTACACGACCGAGATCCGAGGCCTCGAACGACAGATCGGGACGGTTCAGGCCCGCCTCGAGCCGCTCCAGCGCGACCTCGACCTGCACGAGCGCCGACTGGCGAGCCTGAACGAGCTCTTCCGGCTCCAGACCGAACAGCTCCAGTTCTTGCGCACGCAGTACCGCGTCGCCCTCTCGCGTCTGAACCAGCGGCTCGTCGGCCTCTACGAGAACGGGCAGCCGGGCACGCTCGAGATCGTGCTCTCCTCGTCCAGCCTCACGGAGATCCTCGACCAGCTCGACTTCCTCAAGATCCTCGCCCGGCAGGACAAGCGGATCGCGAAGGTGGTGGAGGAGGCGCGCAACGACGCCCGGACCGCACGCGTGAAGACGAAGGAGACGCGCAAGCGCCTCGCCGCGATCACGCGGGTGATCGCCGCGCGGGCCGCCCAGGTTCGCGAGGTCCGCGACCGCCTCGCGGCCAGTCAGTCGCGGCTCGCCGGCGCCCGCGGCGAGAAAGCCGCGTCGCTCGGCAACCTGACCGCGGAGGAGCGCGCAGGCCGGGCCGAGCTCGAAGGGCTTCTGCGCGAGAGCGCGACGCTCGCCGCCAAGATCCGGGCCGCCGAGTCGAGCGGCATCGTCTCGTCCACAGGAGCGGGTTTGACGCCCTCGGCGGCCGGCCTGATCTGGCCGGTCAGCGCACCGGTCACGAGCCCGTTCGGGATGCGCTGGGGCCGCATGCACGAGGGAATCGATCTGGGCGCCTCGTACGGGAGTCCGATCCACGCTGCGGCGGCCGGCGTGGTCGTGTACGCAGGCTGGCTCGGGGGCTACGGAAACCTGGTCGTGATCGACCACGGCGGCGGCCTCTCGACGGCGTACGGGCACCAGTCCCGGATCGCCGTCTCGTATGGGCAGCACGTCGCACAGGGCGAGGTGATCGGCTACGTCGGCAGCACCGGCCACTCCACCGGGCCGCACCTGCACTTCGAGGTCCGGATCAACGGCTCGGCCGTTGACCCGCTTGGCTACCTCTAACCGAGCCCGAACGTCTGCGCCAGCAGGAAGACGTTCAGCGCGCAGATCAGCCCGACGACGACGATCGCGACCGCCGTGGTCGCCTTGTGGTTGACGAGGACGCCCATGATGTTCCGCTTGCTGGTGAAGATCACCAGCGGGATCAAGGCGAAGGGGATCCCGAACGACAGCACGACCTGGCTGAGCACCAGCGTCCGGGAGGGGTCGACGCCGATCCCGACGACGACGAGGGCGGGGATCATCGTCACGGCGCGGCGCACCCAGAGCGGGATCTGCCTGCGGATGAAGCCCTGCATGACGATCTGTCCGGCCATCGTGCCGACGGTCGAGCTCGACAGCCCCGAGCCGAGCAGCGCCAGCGCGAAAAACGTCTTGGCGCCTCCGCCGAGCAGATGCTGGAGCGTCCTGTGCGCCCCCTCGAGCGAGTCGACGTCGACTAGGCCCGAGCCGAAGAACGCGCTGGCAGCCATCACGAGCATGGAGACGTTGATCAGCCCGGCGATCGTCATCGCGATCGCCACGTCGATCCGGGTGTACGTGTAGAGCCGCTTTGCCTCGTCGTCGTTGTCGGGGACGATCCGTCCCTGCATCAGGGCCGAATGCAGGTAGATCACGTGCGGCATGACCGTCGCTCCGAGAATGCCGACCGCGAGCAGCACCGATTCGCTGCCGGCGAACTCGGGGAGGAAGGCGTGCTTGGCGACCTCGCCGTACGACGGGCTGACGTAGAAGAGCTCGACGACGTAGCAGACGCCGATCACGGCGACGATCGCCGCGATGATCGCCTCGATCGGCCGGAAGCCGAAACGCTGTAGCCCGAGGATCAGGAACGCAGTCACACCCGTGATCAGCGCGGCCGGGAAGAGCGGAATGCCGAGCAGGAGATGGAAGCCGAGGGCGGCGCCGAGGAACTCCGCCAGGTCGGTCGCCATCGCGATCGCCTCGGCCTGGACCCAGAGGCTGAGCGATGTTCGCCGCGAGAACTGCTCGCGGCAGACCTCCGGCAGATTGCGGCCCGTGGCGATCCCCAGCTTCGCCGAGAGCGACTGGATCAGCATCGCCATCAGGTTGGCGGCGACGATCACCCAGACCAGCGTGTAGCCGAACTTCGACCCGCCTGCGATGTTGGTGGCGAAGTTGCCCGGGTCGATGTAGGCGACGCAGGCGATGAAAGCGGGGCCGAGGAACGGCCAGATCCGGAAGCGCTTGCGCCCTCGCAGGACGAGCTCGCCGCTTCCGAGCGGCTGCGGAAGCGCTTCGGCGCGGGTACCTACCATGTGCCCGCCATTCTAGCGTCAGAGTTAGTCTTGTCTAACTTTCGGCGCCGTGCCGTTGCCGTTGCCACCCGAAACAACGAGATGCAGGTCGGGCAGGTGCCGGTAGCCCTCTTCGAGGTCGAAGCCGTAGCCCACGAAAAACTCGTCGGGGATCGTGAAGCCGACGTAGCCCACGGGCAGCTCGTCGACGAGGCGACGGTACGGGCGGTCGAACAGCGTCACCGCTGCGAGCGAACGGGGCCCGCGGAGCCGCAGCGTCTTGACCAGGTAGTTGAGGGTCAGCCCGGTGTCGACCACGTCCTCGACCAGCAGCACGTCGCGGCCCTCGATCTCCGCGTCCAGATCCTTGAGGAGGCGGATGGCGCTGTGCCCGCCGGTCGCCGCGCCGCCGTAGCCCGCCAGCTCGAGGAAATCGACGCCGTGCAGGATCGGCAAGGCCCGCGAGAGATCGGCGAGGAAGACGAAGCTCGCCTTCAGCGTGGCCACGAGCAACGGCTCGCGGCCGGCGTAGTCGTTCGCAATCTGCTGCCCCAACTCGCGGACGCGGGCGCCGATCTCGTCGGCGGAGAGGTAGACGTCCCCGATGCGCGGATCAAGTTCGATTGGTGTGCCGGACACGATCATCCGGCCGACGGCGCAAGGCACGCCACCGGTCAGGAGGCCAGATCGAGGTGGTATCGCTGGGCGAGGCGTTCGATGTCGCGCTTGTAGAAGAGCTTGGCCTTGACGTCGGGATAGAGCTCGCGAAGCTTCCGCAGCTTGCGGTTCTTCCTTGTGACGAGGGACTGTTTCATGACGGTGACCTCGAGATACAGGTCCTGTTCGGGGAGATAGAAGTCCGGCGTGAACGCCTCGACGACGCGGCCCTCATCGTCCTCCTCGAGCACGAACGTGCGCGGTTCGTAGAGCCAGGGCACCGAGTGGTAGTCGAGGATCTTTGCGCACTCGAGCTCGGCGTCGTTCGCAAAACGTGGTTGTCCCTCGCCACAATAAGCCTGGAAATCGGGCATTTCCACCGCCATCTGTTCAGAGGGTAGCAACGTAGACGGACGTGCCCTCCCTGCCGCCTTGGGCGTCACCTAGCATTCGGGTAGCCCCGTGTTCACGATCGCGCACATTTCCGATCTGCACTGCGGTGGCCCGTATTTCGTGCCGAACCTCCTCGAGCGGGCGATCGGCGAGGTGAACGACCTCGCCCCGGACATGGTGATCTGCACCGGCGACCTGACCACCTTCGGCTTCCGGCCCGAGTACGAAGAGGCGAAGACCTACCTCGACCGCGTCGAGTGCGACAAGCTGATCGTGATCCCCGGCAATCACGACTCGCGGAACGTGGGCTACGTCCACTTCGACGAGTTCTTCGGCGAGCGAAACTCGGTTCACCGGCTGAACGGCGTGACCGTCGTCGCGGTCGACTCGACCGAGCCAGACCTCGACCACGGCCAGATCGGCCGTGGCCGGTACCGGTGGATCGAGGAGGAGTTCGCGCCCGAGGCGAACCTCCGCATCTTCGTGCTGCACCACCACCTCCTGCCGGTGCCGGGCACGGGGCGCGAGCGGAACGTCGTCTACGACGCGGGCGACGCGATCGAGTGCCTACAGCGAGCCGGCGTGAACCTGGTCCTCTCCGGCCACAAGCACGTGCCGTATGCGTGGCGCCTCGAGGACCTCTTCATCGTCAATACGGGCACCGTCTCCTCGCTCCGCCTCCGCGGCAACACGAGGCCCTGCTACAACGTCGTCGAGGTCGAGGGCTCGCACGTCGACGTCTGGCGCAAGTACCCATTCCACGGGCAGGAGAAGATCATCCAGTTCTCGATCGAAACGCTCGCGTTCGAGAAATACACGACGCGGATCGAGCGCGAAGTCACCTCGAGGTCATGAGCCGCGCGCTAGCTGTGATCGACGGCGAGCACTACGCGCCGGTCGTGCGCGACGCGCTCGCCGAGCAGCCGCATGAGATCGTTGCCGCCCTGCTCGTCGGCGGAACCGAGAAGCTCCGCGGCGACGACGACTACGGCGTCCCACTCGCGCGCGATCTGGAGAGCGCCGTCGCCGAGTTCGATCCACAGCTCGTCCTCGACCTGTCCGACGAGCCGGTGCTCGGCCCGGCTGCGCGCCTGCTGCTCGCCTCACGCGTGCTGGCGCTCGGCCTCCCGTACGAGGGCCCGGGTTTTCGGTTCGACCCTCCGGTCTTCTCGTTGGTGAGCACACCGACGCTCGCGGTCGTCGGCACCGGAAAGCGGATCGGCAAGACGGCCGTCACGGGCCATGTCGCCCGGCTGCTGTCGCGCGACCGCCGGGTCGTCGTCGTCTCGATGGGGCGCGGGGGGCCTCCGGCGCCCGAACTGATGGAGCAGCCGCCGTCGCTCGAAGACCTGCTGGAGCTGTCCCGTGCCGGCCGCCACGCCGCATCCGACTACCTCGAGACCGCCGCTCTCGCCGGGGTGCCGACCGTAGGCTGCCGCCGTTGCGGCGGGGGCCTCGCGGGCGCACCGGCGACGTCGAACGTCCTGGAGGGAATTGCCCTCGCCGAGACCCTCGAACCCGACCTGATCGTGCTGGACGGAAGCGGTGCGGCCCTGCCGCCGGTCGCGGCCGACCGCCGCATCCTGGTCGCGCGCACGGCGGAGGACGCCACCGGCTACCTGAACGCCTACAGAGTCCTGGTCTCCGACCTCGTCCTGCTCACGGGCGGTGGCGACACCGGGCCCATTCGCCGGCTGAAGGACATTCCGGTCGTTCGCATCCGGCTGCGCCTGCAGCCGCAACAGCCGCTCGAGGGTCGCCGCGTCGCGGTCTTCACCACCGGGCCGGCACCGGTCGACCATCTGGACGCGGACGTCGTTCTGGTCTCGCGGAATCTCTCCGATCGGACGGCGCTCCGGGTGGATCTTCGCCGCGCCGACGCCAACCTGTTCGTCGTCGAGCTGAAGGCGGCGGCGATCGACGTCGTCGCCGAGGAGGCCGCCAGGCGCGAGATCCCTGTCGTTCTCGCCGACAACCGCGTGGAGCCCGAGCCCGGCGAGCCCGGCCTGGACGATCTGGTACGGGCGCTCGTTCCCGCCCGCGCTGGCGCAGGGGCCCGCGCGTGACCGAGCCGCGTCACCGGCCGTATCCGCTCGGGGGCGAGGACGGGCTGCCGTACTCGAAGGGTCTGATGGCCCACGCGTTGATGGGCGGCGGGGTCCCGGCCGACCGCGCCTACGAGCTCGCCCTGCGCGTCGAGCGCGACCTGATCATGCGCGGCGAGTCCGCCGTCGACTTCGAGCGCCTGCACGAGTTGGCGGTCGACATGCTGGGCGCCACCGACGGGGAGCGTGTCGTCCGCCGGCTGCGCCGTTACAGCGATCTCCAGCAGCTCGACCGGCCGATCATCCTGCTCGTCGGCGGTGCCACCGGGACCGGGAAGTCGACTGTCGCGACCGAGGCCGCGCACCGCCTCGGGATCGTCCGCGTCACCTCGACGGACTTCGTCCGCCAGACGATGCGCGCGTTCTTCTCGGAAGAGTTCATGCCCACGATTCACTATTCGAGCTTCGAGGCCGGCGTGGCGGTCGACCTGCCCGAGGCCGGCCGGAGCGAGGCAACCGTCGTCGGTTTCCTCGAGCAGACACGAAACGTCCTCGTCGGCGTCCGCGCGGCGCTCGAGCGGGCGCTGCAGGAGGGCTGGTCGATGGTGCTCGAAGGGGTTCACCTCGTACCCGGAATGGTCCCGGCGCACATCGAAGGCGCACTGGTCGTGCACTGCGTGCTCGCGATCGAGAACGAGGAGGTCCACGCGTCGAACTTCTGGATTCGCGACGCGGCCTCCGAGGGTCTACGCGCGGTCGACAAGTATCTGGCGGCGCTGCCGGACATCAGGGCGGTTCAGGACTACATCGTCGATCGCGCCCTGCAGACCGGAGTGCCCGTGATCGACAACGCCGATCTGGAGCAGGCGATCGGCGCGGTCATCGAGCTCACGCTGACGAGCGCCGAGCGGCTTCAGCAGACCGTATGACGCAGGCAGTCGACGCGCAGCGGGAGCGGGCGATGCAGAGGAGCTGCCTCTGCGAGAGCTATGCCGGTGTGACGGAGCGGGCGGCCCTCGCCGGTGCGCGCTGGCTCGGGCGTGCGGATCAGGACGCGGCCGAGGAGGCGGCGACCGCCGGGATGAAGGGCGAGCTCGATCGTCTCGCGATCGACGGACGCGTGGTCGTCGGCGCGGCCGACGACGGGGAGCAGCTCTCGATCGGCCAGCGCGTCGGCGCGGGAGGAGAGCCCGTCGACCTGGCGCTCGATCCGCTGGAAGGCCGAGGCGTGGTTGCCAGAGGAGGCAACGGGGCGATGTCGATGATCGCCGTGGGCGAGCCCGGATCCATGCTGATGCTTCCGGACATGTACATGCGGAAGATGGCCGTCGGCCCGGTTGCGCGGGGCCGGATCGACCTCCGTCGTCCGCCAGCCGAGAATGTGGCCGCAATCGCCGAGGCGTTCGGCCGGAAGGTCAACGACATCACGACGATCATCCTCGACCGCCCGCGCCACCACGACCTGGTCGAGGGCATCCGGCAGGCCGGCGCGCGGATCAAGCTGATCCAGGACGGAGACGTGACCGCTTCGATCTCCGCCGCCATCCGCGGCACGAACGATCACCTGGCGATCGGGATCGGGGGTACGCGCCAGGCCGTTCTCTCCGCGGCCGCGCTTCGGTGCCTCGGCGGCGAGCTTCAGGCGCAGCTTTGGCCGACATCGCGGCGCGAGATCGAGCTCGCGCGCGAGCACGGGATCGAGGACATCGAGCGGGTCTTCACCACCGACGAGCTGGCTTCCGGCGAGGTGATCGTGGCCGCGACCGGCGTGTCGAACGGCGATCTGCTGCGCGGAGTTCGCTTCCTGGCCGACAGCGCCCGAACGCATTCCCTGGTCATGTGCACCCGCTGCAACTGGGTGCGGTTCATCGACGGCATCCACTTCTTTGCGCGCGAGCGACGCGAAGAAGTTCGTCTGCTCGGACTCTAGCCCCCGGCCTTTCCGGCCGATCTAAGGGATATGTCCGCGGATCCGAACCGCGCCGCCGGCGCCTGGGTGACGGAGCAGAGCCGCCGGGCCACCCTCCGCGTCTGGGCGCTCCTCGGGGTCTTCGCTCTTGCCCTCCTCGGCGGTGGCCTCGCCGCGCAGCTGGGGTGGCTCAGCTCGCGCCAGGGGGCGGCCGCAGGCCTGGGGTTGTGCAGCCTGGCGCTGCTCGCGTTCCATGCCGCCGAGCAGCGGAGCGTCCAGGCAGTCGCGTGGCTCCTGGGCAGCCGGGCCGAGCGCGAGATCGGGGCCGTGCTAAATGAGCTCCGCGCCGAAGGAGCGCTGGTCTTCCACGACATCGAGCTCGTTCGCGGGAACATCGATCACGTCGTCGCCCTGCCGCGTGGCGCGTATCTGATCGAGACCAAGGCCCGGCGCTATGAGGTGAAGCATCTCAAGGAGACGAAAAGGAGCGCATCCTGGGTACGGGAGCAGGTCGGCTACTGGGTCACCCCTGTGATCTGCCTCGCCGGCCGCTCGGACCGGCCCTACCGCCGAGAGGGCGTCTGGATCATGGGCCGGCCACATCTGGCCGCGTGGCTGCTCAGCCGCCGCGGCCGGCCCGTCGACGTCGCACGGGTGCGGGACGCGCTGACGCGCTAGAAGCACGGCTACACTGGCCAAATGGCGACCAGGGAGGACGTAGTCGAGGCGCTTCGCCAGGTCGAGGACCCGGAGCTCGGGATGGACATCGTCGAGCTCGGTTTGATGTACGACGTGGAGGTCGAGGGCCCGAAGGTCAAGGTGCTCTACTCGCTGACGTCGATGGGCTGTCCCGTCGGGCCGTTCATCCAGGAGGAGATCGAGCGCGTCTCCGGGGAGGTGCCGGGAGTCGAGGAAGTCGAGGCCGAGCTCACCTGGGATCCGCCCTGGACGCCCGAACGCATGTCGGACGACGCCAAGTTCATTCTCGGCTTCGGCTAAACGAGAAAAGCCCTGCACATTGCAGGGCTCTCTCCAACCTCTGACGGCCCGGTTCCCGGCAAATCGCCGAAAAAGAGCCTCAGCTGTTACCTCGTCACTTTGCGAGAGTCGAGGCCGTCCACGAACGTGAGCCGCCGAGGCCGACGGTCTGGAGCCAGTATCGGGTAGCAGTCCGGGCTGCTCCGCGGTCGACCAGGGTGTAGGTCGAGCCGGTCGCATTGCCGTTGGCACCGAGAAGCGATGCGTTGACCCGTATGCGCTTTGCTCCGACCTGACGGTAGACGTTGAAGCCGAGATTCCTGACTTCTGCCCCGGTCTGCCAGCGCAGCAGCACCGCACGCGAAGTTCGCGTCGCAGAGAACGATCTCAGGGTCACGGCCGTCGGCGTGAAGCAGAAGAGCACGTGGCTGATCGACGGCTTGGGAGACTCGAGGCCCTGATCGGAGGAGGGCGGCGCCGCGTAGGTGTAGAGGTTCTGGCCGTCAAAGTTGCTGCCCGCCTTGACGAACACAGCCACGATCGGCGAGCTCGAGCTCCAATCGAAGGTGGCCGGATTCTGTCCGACACCGGGCTGGTAGTTGCTGATCGTGACTGTCACCGGCGTCGGGGTCCCGGTGTAATCCTGGTTGTAGGTGCCGTTTGCACCCTGATCGGCGAAGACGCCGTCGCTGCCATAGCCGAAGTCCTGGCAGCTGACGTGATTCCCGGTCGGATGCGTCAGGGTCGCGGGTCCGCTGTACGCGAATGCCACGGCCGCCGCGGTCAACGCAGCGGTCGCCCCCAGCGTGAGCAGCAAAGCGAGCCGTGTCCTCGAACGTGTTGTGATCGACATCAACTTCAAATCCCCTTTCATCAATGAACCTCCCTCGCAAAAACAAGACACAAGGCACGAATGGCCGCAGGCACCGAGCGTCGAACTACTTCTCCCGTTGTAGAGGCCTTCGGGGGATTCAGGTGAAAGATCGCTCGATCGGGGGATCATGCTCGGGCCGGGAGCGCAGAGCTCCTCGGCTGCCTCGAGACAGTTTTGGGGGTCGACCCCAGGGACGTCCTTCCCCGTGAGGCGGACGTCTCTCTGCCGCAGTCATCCCTCAGTTACCGCGAGGGGCCGACCCCCGACTCACCGTAGTCACGTTCGGCCCAAAGTCCAGTTGCCGAGGTGGCGGCGCAAGCGCCGCTTCGCCGAGGGTTCAGGTCACTGCACGGAGTAGCAGCACCGCGCCGACGATCAGGGCCGTCAGCCACGCAATCTCGATCGCAGCGAGAAGAGCAGCGAGCCGGAGGACGCTATTCCGCTTCTCGGGGTCGATCGTTTCCGACGCCGAGGCAACCTCGGCGATCGTCCTGTTCCTCGTCCAACTCGTGTCCAACGACGAGGCAAGCTCGGCCGTCGGCCTGTCCTTTGTCAAACTCGCCATTCCACTCCCCCTCGATTGGATGCCACCGCGCAGACGTCTGCCTGGTGACGGGCCCGATCCGACGTGCCGCAGGGGATCGGCCCTAGAGCGAAGCGTAGCCAGATTTCACGCCTTGTCTACCCAGGACGTGGCGGCCTGACAGGATCCCCGGATCGGTTGAGTGCGGTCAAGCGGAGGGCCGCCGCGGCTCTCGGCCTCGGCTCGCTGGGGCCCAGATGCCTGATCTAGGAGCGCGAGCCGTGCTTGCCGGCCACGAGTGCGGTCAAGACCATCCGGCCGTGCTCGCAGACCGGTGTCGACGGCAGCACGGATGCGAGCAGAGAGCCGCCGCCCGCCGGCGAGACCCTGAGCGAGTACGCGGTCGGTTCGCACCGGCCGTACTGAGGCTCGCCGGTCCCCGAAACGTCCGGGGAGAAGCGCGCGGTCGAGGCCGCATAGCCGCCGGGCTTCAGGACGATCCTCGCCGCGGTCAGGGCTCCGGGTTTGTCCGGAACGACCTTCGTGGGCAGCGCCTTGCCGGTCTTCCCCAGCAACCGAAGCCCCGGGATCCCCGACACGAAGCACCTGGACGAAGAGTGGTTTCGCAGCCGGAGGTCGTACGAGATGCTCCCTGCTCCGGCGCTTCCGTTCACGACGGCGAAGACGCCGGTCAGATCCGCGGCCCGGCAGGCCCGGACATCGCCGCGGCCTGCAGTCGCGCTACCGGCCAGTGAGAGCAGTACGACGGAGGCGCCCAGGAGGACTCGACGCACGCGGACAGCCTACCCAGGGATGCTGAGGATGATCTTGCCAAGTTGCTCGCCTGCCTCCAGCCGTTCGTGTGCAGCGCGCGCCTCGGCGAGCGGGAAGACCTCGTCGACGATCGGCTTCGCGCGCCCGCTCTTGATCAGCTCGTACGCGCCCTCGAAGTCCTCGCGCGCGCCCATCGTCGAGCCGAGGATCGTCAGCTGCTTCCACCAGATCCGGTGGAGCTGCGCCGGAGGATTCGGCCCCGTCGTTGCGCCGCACACCGTCACGCGGCCTCCCGGGCGGGCCGCGGCGAGCGATGTCTTCCAGGTGGCCTCGCCGACGTGCTCGACGACGACGTGCACTCCCGTGCCTGTCGCCTCCTTGACGGCCGCCGCCACGTCGCAGGTCGAGTGATTGACGGTTACGTCGGCGCCGAGCTCGGCGGCCCGCGCGAGCTTGGCGTCGCTGGACGACGTGACCACCGTTTTCGCCCCCAGAGCCTTCGCGATCTGGAACGCGGCTGTCGCGACGCCGCCGCCGATTCCCCAGACGAGCACCCATTCACCTTCTTGAAGCCGTGCCTTCGTCACGAGCATCCGATACGCCGTCTCGAAGACGAGGGGGAAGGCCGCCGCCTCCTCGAACGAGATGCCCTCGCTGAGCGGGTACACGTTCGTCGCCGGGACGGCCGCGAGCTCGGCGTGCGTTCCCTGGGTGTGCTCCCCGATCACGTGGATCGCGTCACCGTGCTCCAGCCCGGGGTTGAGCACGACCGGCTGCCCGACCTCGAGGCCGTCGACTCCTTCGCCGAGCGCCTCGACCGTCCCGGCGCCGTCGGCTCCCAGGATCCGCGGCTTGGGCACGGAGGGGAGACCCTTCCTCACCCAGAGGTCGAGATGGTTCAACGACGCCGCGCGGAGCCGAACCAGAACCTCGCCGGGCCCTGCGACAGGGTCGGGCGCTTCCTCGTAGCGCAGAACCTCCGGCCCGCCGTCCTCGTGTATTCGAACAGCCCGCACGGGGGCACACTATCCCCGTGACCGCAGCAGAGCTTCGGCGGCTGGGCGACGAGCTGGGCCTCGACGTGGTGGGCGCCGCGCCTGCCGAGGCCTACATCGAGACCGAGCGCCACATCGAGGAGCGCCGGGAGCGCGGCCTCTTCGCCGACATGCGCTTCACCATGGCTCAGCCGGAGATCTCCTGCCATCCCGAGGCTCTGCTGCCCGACGCCTGCACGGTCGTCTCGGCGGCGCTCTGCTACTGGGCCCCGGAGCCGCAGCGGCCGCCGGGCCACGGGCGCCTACCGCGCTACACCTGGCGGGACGCGTACGGAGAGCTGCGGGAGAAGCTCGATCGGCTCGGGCGTGGCCTGGGGGGCGACTACCGGGTGCTGGTGGACGAGAACCAGCACGTCGACCGGGAGGCGGCCGCCCGCGCCGGCGTCGGTTTCTACGGCAAGAACACGATGCTGATCACGCGACGCTTCGGCTCGTGGGTCGTGCTGGGCACGCTCGTGTCCGACGTCGAGATCGAATCGAGCGCTCCGCTCGACCTCGATTGCGGCTCGTGCCGGCTCTGCATCGACGCCTGTCCGACCGGCGCGCTCGACGAGCCGGGTGTTCTCGATGGCAACCGCTGCCTGTCCTACTGGACGCAGTCCGCGTCTGGGATCCCTGCCGAGTACCGGGAAGAGCTCGGTGCGCAGGTTTACGGCTGCGACATCTGCCAGGACGTCTGCCCCTGGAACCGCGGGATCGAGCGCCGGCGCAATGCCGAGCCTCGGCACCCCGACGCGGAGCCGCACGTGTCGCTCCGCGAATGGCTCGAGGCCGACGGAGAGGAGCTGGTCGCCCGCTACGACCGCCTCTTCGTCCCGCGGAAGGACCCGCGCTATCTGCGCCGAAACGCTCTCGTTGCGCTCGCGAACACCGGCGAACCGGAGGACGCCGTTCTGGTCGAGGCTCGTACCGCCGATCCCGATCCACTCGTGGCCGAGCATGCGCGCTGGGCAGCCGACCGGCTTCGTGCGCGCGAGGACGGGCCCGGATGAGGTCGGAGCTCGAACGACTTCAGACGACTGCGCGGTGGTTCGCCCTCGTGCGGGCACTCTCGGTTCCGCTTACGATCGCGGAGGTTTCGATCACCCACTTTCCGCCGGGGTACGAGACCTGGGCCTGGGTCGATTGCGGCGTCCTCGCTTGCGGAGCCGCGGCGCTCCTCGCTTTGTCGTTTCGACGGTCCGACGTGGCCGTGCGCAAGCGGCTGGCGGAGGCCGCGATCGTCTTCGATACCGGGGTCGTCCTCGGACTCATCTTCATCTTCTCGTTCAAGGCGGGCCAGCCTCTCTACGGTCTCTACTACATCCCGATCGTCGAGGCCGCGCTGCGCTTCGGCATTCCGGGCGCACTGATCGCCTCACTTGCGACCGGCCCCTTGCTGGCGGTCGCCGAGCTCTTCCGGTCCCGCCGATTCCCTCCACGCGAGTTCGGAGGTGCGGCGGTTGGAATCAGGATCGGGCTCGGGGTCCTGATCGGGTTGGTGGTCGGCCGGCTCGTCGAGCTCCTGATCGGCCTCGGCCGTGGCGCCGAAGCTCGCGCCGCGGAGGCCGAGCGGCTTCGCGACGAGCTGGGCCGTCGAGCCGACCTGCTCGAAGCCGCGAACCGTTGCGCCCGGGCACTGGGCGCGTCCCTCGAGCTGGAGGAGGCGTTCAACGCCTTCATCCGCGAGCTGCGGGGACTCGTTCCCTTCGACCGGGTCGCGATCATCCTCGGCGAGGGAAGCGCGATGCGCGTGATCGCCGCCAGCGGTCTCGGCGTCGAGCACTGGCTCCCACCCGGAACCGTCCTGCCGCCCGGTGCGCTCGCTGAGGAGGTCATCTCGAACGGGCAGACCGTGTACCGCAAGGACATGGCTGAGGAGCGCTTTCCCGAGGAGCGGGATCTCGTCGCAGCCGGCCTCCGGTGCCGCCTCGTCGCCCCGCTTCTGATCGGTGCCCGCGCAACGGGCATGCTTGCCGTCCTGCGCCGCGAGGCCGACTCGTTCGATCCTGACGAGATCGAGCTCGTCACCTTGCTCGGACGGCTCGTCGGGACGGCGGTGCAGAACATCCGCGCATATGACGCCGAACATCGCACGGTGGCAGAGCTCCGTCGGCTCTCGGCGCTGCGTGCCGACTTCGTCTCACTCGTGTCGCACGAGCTTCGCAGCCCGATGGCGGTGGTGATCGGCTCGGCGCGGACGCTCGAGGAACGCTGGCGCGAGCTCACGCCCGAGCAGCGGCAGTCGTTCCTGAGCCTGATCGCCGACGAGACGACCCGCCTCGCCTCGCTGATCGAGGACGTCCTCGACACGTCGCGCATCGACGCGGGCACGTTCAGCTATGCCTTCAGCGACGTTTCGATCGACGAGCTGATCAGCGAGACGGTTGCAGCCGCCGCGCTTGGACAGGACGAGGTCGGGGTGCGCGCGGAGGTTCAAGGCTTGCTCCCGCACGTTCGCGGCGACCGCGAGCGCCTGCGGCAGGTGCTGGTCAACCTGATCGGCAACGCGGTCAAGTACTCGCCGGCGGGCGAGGAGGTGAGCGTCAGGGCCTCGGTCGGCGACGGGCGGCTTTTGATCGACGTCACCGACCGGGGGCCGGGAGTTCCGGCCGAGGATCAGAGCATCATCTTCGAGAAGTTCGGGCGCTCGAACTCCGGACAGTCGAAGCCGGGCACGGGGCTCGGCCTCTTCATCGCCCGGTCGATCGCCGAAGCGCACGGCGGCGGGCTTTCCGTCCGCACGCAGTCCACGGGCGGGGCGGTTTTCTCGCTCGAACTGCCCGTGTAGGAGAGTTTGGGCCCCGGGGGGCTCAGGCCTTTGCGCGCAGCCGGGCGACGCCGAACTCCTGGGCAAGCGTCCGCGCTCGCTCGGCAACCTGGCGGCGGAGGTCGGCCGGCTCGATCACGGTCGCCTCTCCCCGGAACGAAAGGATCTCTCCGACCAGCCACTCCGGGCTGCCGACGGCGGTCTCCTCGAGGGCGGAACCGTCGACCAGCGGCCGGGCGGTTCCACGCTCGAGGCGCCACCGTGCGACAGCGGGGGTGAAGTGGATCCGGGCCACCCTGGCGTCGCTCAGGCGGTCGGGCTCGAAGTCCTCCCGCGGCTCGAAGCGCTCGCGCAGCAGTCGCGCGGCCTTCATCCGGTCGAGGCGGAAGCTTCGCTTCGCTTCGCGCGTCCGGTCCCAGGTGTGCACGTACCAGTGCGGAAGCTCGCGCTCGAGCACGTACGCCTCGACGAGGTGTGTCGTCGGCGTTTCCTCGCCCTCCTTCAGATACTCGAGCTCGACCAGGCGGCGCAAACGGATCCCGTCGGTGAGGCGGGCAACCAGATCCTCCTCCGCGCGCTCGACGTGTGGAGCAGGCGCCTGCGCGAGATCGAACGCTCCGAAGGTCTCCTCGAGCTTCCGGCGCACGCGCGCGAGCGGAGTGTGCGCATCCGCGGCGATCATCGGGCCGACGAACTCGAGCGCGAGCCGGATCGCACGCGCCTCGAGCGGCGTCAGTCGTGGGGCCGAGCGGAAGGTGTCGCCGAACAGCTCCTTGTCGACATGCACCTCGTCGCCCTGGAGCTCGGCGTAGACCGCGTAACAGCCGCCGCCGAAGTTGACCAGGTTCAGCAGGGAGAGATGCTCCTCGAGCTGATCTGCAGGAATCTTGAAACGCTCGACGATGTCGGCCGCCGGCAGCACGGCGTCGCGCCCCTCGCCGCACGCTGCGAGCAGGTGGGCGAGCAGGGCTTGCAGGACGGCGAAGCGCTCAGGGACGACGGGGCCCGCGGGACGCTCGGCGATCGGTTCGTCCGGGGCGACTTCGCGCTCCCGCGCGGGTTCGAGTGCCGCACCCTCGTGACCGGCCCGAACGCGGCGGAGTGCGTCGGCAACCTCACGGCGCAGCCCGTCGGGCGCGACGGGCACGGCGCGCCCGTCCTGGCGCAGCACCCACGACGCGAGCAGCGGGAGGCTCGAGTACTCGGTGCTGAAGACGCCGTCCTCGACCGTTCCGCTCGTCCCGTAGGCTCGCTCCACCCACCAGGCGGTGTCCTCGCCGACCTCGATCCGCGCCTCCCCGACGAGCTCGCCGATCTGCCACGGGGGACGGCCGCGGTACTGCTCGATGTCGAAATCGGCCGGGAGCCGGAAGTCTCGCTCCCGGCGCGTCGCGAAGCGGATGTCTCCCCGGATCCGGGAGACGCGGAACGTGCGCTGATCCTCCCGGTCGAGGTCTCTGCCGACGACGTACCAGCCCCCGTTCTCCTGAAAGAGCGCGTACGGGTTGACCGTCCGTTCGGCGGTCTCGTCGCGGGAGATCGACCAGTACGAGAAGCGGACCGTGCGCTGCTTCGAGATGGCCGCCTCGAGCTTGCCGAGCCGGCTCGGCGTCTCGGCCGAGTAGTCGGGGTCTCGCACCTCGACGCGAACGGCGGTCTGCGTCGGAGCGTCGCCGAAACCGGGACGCCCGAGGGCAAGGTTCTGGAGTGCGAGCCTGAGCGGCTCGGCGTACGCGAACTTGCCCTCGAGCAGGTACAGGCAGGTCTGCAAGGCCGCGAGCTCGTCGTCCGAGAGCTCGAGCGGCGGAAGGAAGTAGCGCTCCGAGCGAAGGGTGTACAGCTCCTCGCCGGTGAACTCGTCGCGCTGGGAGTCGAGCGGGACGCCGAGCGCGATCAGCTCGGCGCGGTCGGAGTAGAAGCGCCGCGCGAAGGCTTCGTCCGACATTTCCTGGTAGCCCTCGACCGAGCCCTTGACGTCCCGGGCGGTGATCGGCCTCCGCTCGGCCATCAGGAATGCGACCAGCGAGAGCTGGCGGATCAACTTGTCGGTGTCGTGCGACATGACCTCCCGAGCTTAACGCTCAGGACGTCCGGTGTTTTTTCGGCCTAGTGGCGCGCCCGCAGCGGGTCAGGCGGCGACGGATTGTTCCAGGTGCTGGTGCGACGGGCAGTAGTCCCGCTCGGGAAGCGGCGTGCGCTGGCACGGCTTGCCCTTACGCGTCGTCGCCCGGCACCGGGCCACGCCTCCGTCGAAGGCGCCCGCCTCGATCTGCTCGTCGATGAAGGCCACCGCGGCGGCAACGCCCTGGCTCACGACCGAGGCGACCTGCGCTTGCGCGGTGATCGGGAAATAGCGCCGGATGTCCTGGAAGAGCGTCCGGTCGGGGTTTGCGAAGTAGTGCGGATCCCGCGCCAGCCGCTCCATCGTCTGCTCGCAGTGCGCAAGCACCTCGCGGCGGTACTCCAGGCCGACTTCCGAGCTCACATAGGGATCGATGAGATCCTTAATCGTCCTGTATATGGCTCTGGAGTATTGATACATGCAGCTCTCGATGAGCTCGATTCGCTCGTCCATGTGAGTATCACGCGCTCCCATTAATTAGCCGCAAAGCTTTGTTAAGCGGGGGTTAATCTTTGAACCGGCCTCGCGCCTCCGTGAGTCTAACCAGATTCAGGCCGTGTTACAAAGTCTCGGCCTGAGTTGTCTAATCAGACAACGAAGGTTTAGCCGCTCACGGCACTATTTTCCGCGTATACGCCTGCGCAAACGTGCTCTTTGCCGTCGAGAGGTTGCCCTCCGCCTGCGCAAGCGTGTCGAAAACGCCGCTGAACACGACGTAATAGCCGGGCGTCAGGCTGGAGAAGTTCGACGAGTCGAGCACACCGACATCCGTCAGCCCGGCGTCGAGCGCCTTCGTCGCCAGCTTGCGAGCTGAGGCGAGGCCGTCGCTGTGGGCGACGGAAGCGAGGATCACGGTGTAGCCGCTCTTGCCGGCCGGCCACTTGATCGGAGCAGCGGGCGGGGGGGGCGGCGGGGACGGGGGCTCGGTCGTCGTCGGTGTCGTCTCCGTCGGCGTCGTCTCGGTGGAGGTCGTTCCCGTGGTCACGGTCTCGGTCGACGTCGTCCCCGTCGGCGTCGACGACGTGCCTGTGCTGCCCGTGTCGGTCGTCGCGATGATCGTCCCACCGCCGCGCTTCTCCTTGTCGGAGGTCGTCACCAGGATCGCGACCGTCGCCCCCGCGATCGCGACGACGAGACCGAACACGACCGGCCAGATCCAGTCCCCCGGATACCAGCGGGCATGACGTCTCCAGGTGCCCGCGAGCGCCGGAATGACGTTCGCGGCGACGAAGCCGCGGACCAGAGGGAGACGCAGCCCGCACTCGAGGCAGTACTCCTGCCCCGGCGCATAGGGCGAACCGCACCGTGGACATGTTCCGGCAGCCGCGTCGCGGGGAGGCCCCGGCTCGGGTGCACGGCTCTCAGGCGGCGGAGGGGCCTGCTCGTCGGGCGGGGGCACTTACTGCTCCCAGGGATCCCTCGGGGCCTCCGGGGCGGGCTCCGCCCGCCACGAGCCGCCGGTGTCGCCCGCCGCGGCGGGCTGATCGGTGGATGGCGAGGCCGCCGGTGGGGTCTCCTGGGCCTGGCGCTCGGCGGACGAGGGCGCAGCTGTCCCGCAGTTGCCGCAGAAACGCGCGTCGGCGGGAAGCGGGTGCCCGCAGTTCGTGCACGAGACCACAGCCTCACTGGTGGGCCGCCCGCAGTTGGCGCAGAAGTGGGAGCCGTAGACGAGCGGTGCCCCACACTCGCAGCGCGCCGCCTGGACCTGCTGGCGGGTGGTCACGAGGACTGCGTCGAGGTCCTGGATCCTCGCCTCCATCCCGAACACGTCCTCGGCCTGCTCGCGCATCAGATCCTCGCGGAAACGATCGCGCCTGAACATTTCGAGGATCAGGCCGCCGAGGTCGCGGATGCGATCCTCACGGGCGCGGACGAGCGCGCGGCGCTCGCGGCGGAGAGCGCCGGGGTGGTACGGCGGCCGTCGCGGCGCCGGTGGGGCTTCGGGAGGCGGAGCAGCCTCCGGAGCCTGCTCCGGCGCGCCGGTCTCGCCCTCCTCGGCGTGAGTCGACGCGTCGGGCGGCGGTCCCGCCGGACGTCGCCGAAAGAGCGTTATACGGGCCATGAAATCGCGGCAACTCTACTAGGTTCTTCGGTTTTCCCAAACGCGGTTGACCCGCGCTCGGTGCGGGGACTCGGCCGGTCTACACTTGCCCGTGATGACAAGCGACGCCCTGATCATCGACGCCGTTCGCAGCCCGATCGGGAAGCGAAACGGCACGCTTGCGAGTGTTCGGGCGGACGAGCTGGCCGCCCAGGTGCTCAACGGCCTGGTCGGCAGGCACGACTTCGACCCCGGTGAGATCGACGACGTGCAGATGGGCTGCGTCTCGCAGGTGGGCGAGCAGGCGCTCAACGTCGGCCGGGTCGCGCTCCTGATCGCCGGCTGGCCCGAGACCGTCGCAGCCGCGACCGTCGACCGGCAGTGCGGTTCCTCGATGCAGGCCTGCTTCACGGGGGCCACCGCGATCCGCACCGGGGAGCTCGATCTGGTCGTCGGTGCCGGCCTGGAGTCGATGTCGCGGGTGCCGATGGGTTCGAACCTTGGTCCCGACGGGTTCAGGGGGTTCTCCGAGAAGCTCCTGGAGAAATGGCAGATCGTCCCGCAGGGGATCTCAGCCGAGGTCATTGCCGACGAGTGGGAGCTGTCGCGCGAGGATCTGGACGCCTACTCGCTCGAGTCGCACCGCCGGGCGGTCGCTGCCATCGACGAGGGCCGCTTCGAGAACGAGATCGTCCCGATCGAGGTTTCCAACCCGCATGTGGGCGTGCTCTTCGGCGTCGACGAGACGCCCCGCCGGGACACGTCGGCCGAGAAGCTCGCAACACTGCCGCCCGCCTTCAAGGAGGACGGCAAGGTGACGGCCGGGAACTCGAGCATGATCGTCGACGGCTCGGCGGCGGTTCTCCTCGCCAGCGAGCGGAAGGCCTCGGAGCTCGGGCTCGAGCCCCGCGCCCGGTTCGTCTCCTTCGGGCTGGCCGGCGTCGACCCCTACCGGATGCTGCACGGGAACCCGCAGGCGTGCAAGAGCGCGCTGGCCAAAGCGGGTTTGACCTGGGACGACATGGCCGTGATCGAGGTGAACGAGGCCTTCGCGTCGGTCGTTCTCCAGTTCCTCAAGGACACCGGCCTGCACGACCGGTGGGAAGCGGGCGACGTGAACCCGAACGGTGGCGGCATCTCGCTCGGCCACCCCCTGGGCGCGACCGGCTCGCGGATCACGGCCACGCTGCTGAACGAGCTCGAGCGCCGCGAGGCGAGGTACGGGATCGCCTCCATGTGCATCGGGCAGGGCCAGGCGATCGCCGGCATCGTCGAGAGAATCTGACCAGCTGACGCCGACCCGCTGGTTGCTCGTCCGCGGTCGCGGAGACCGGCCGCTCCCCGCGCGAGTCGTCCGGGGCGAGATCGGTGCACACGCGTCGTCGAAACGGCCGTCGATCGAGCCCGGCGAGCTCGCGGTGCTCTACGCAGCGGTCTGGCAGGCGATCTACGGTGTCGTCGAGATCACAGGGGTACCCGAGCACGACCCGACCCGCGAGCGGTGGGCGTGGCGGTTCCCGATCCGCCCGCTCGTCGTCGTCTCCGACCTGCACGACGCTCCACCCATCGAGGCGGCCGGGATCTTCCCGCAGAGCCTCTGGCGCCACTCACACATCCGCTTGACCGAGGGGCAATTCGACGCGGCCCGCTCCCTGATCGAGGCCGCGGTCCCGTCCAAGTAACACTGTGTTACAAGCGACACCGGCGCCGTCCGGAGCGGAACCGGGGACAAGTAACACTGTGTTACTAAGTTGTTCTAGAGGCGCGTGAGCTCGGCCCACGGGCTGACGGTGGTCAGGAGCGGCCCGTCGCCCGCGAACGGCGAGCTCCCGTTCGAAACGTCGAGGCCGCTCAGCTGTGGAGCGACGCCGGCTGCCGCCGCCGCAGCGAGCAGTGCGGCGATCACGACCGCGTCTTCGCGCGCTCGAACAGTCGCCGAAGCCCGTCGACGTCCTGGATGTCGGTCACCGCATGGACCTCGTCACCCGGCTGGAGCTGCGTCGGCCCGTCGGCGGCGAGCTCCGTCTTGCCGCGGCGGATCCTCGTCACCCAGCTGCGGTCACCGATCGGCAGCGAGCCGATCCGCTCGCCGTCGGCGCGCGAGCCGGGGGCGACGACGAAGCGGCGCACTCCGGGAGGCCCCGACTTCCGCATCGGAATCCCGAGCCGCGCGGCGACGAACGGGATGGACGTGCCCTGGACGACGACCGAGAAGCACACGACGACGAACACGATGCCGTAGAGCCGTCGCGACTCGTCGACTCCCCGGAGGACCGCGAAGGCGGCCAGCAGGATCGGGACGGCACCACGCAGGCCGCCCCACATCACGAAGATGCGGTCCCGCCAGCGCATGCGGAACGGGAGCAGCAGCGGGCCGACGGCCAGCGGGCGGGCGATGAGCGCGAGGATGAGCGCGAGCAGGAGGCCGTCGAGCCACTGATTCGAGTGGCGGAGGTCGCTCAGGTGGATCGTCAGGCCGAGGGTGGCGAAGACGACCATCTCGGCGAGGTTGGCAAGCGAGATGTGGAAGCGCTCGATCTCGCCCTTGTACGGCGCGCGCGCGTCGCCGACGAGGAGCCCGGCGACGAAGACGGCGAGGAAGCCCGAGCCGTGCGCGATCGAGGCGACGCCGTAGATGACGCCGGCCGCGGCGAGCGTCCGGATCGCATAGAGGCCCTGCCCCGGGAGGGCGATCCGCCGCATCACCTTGAGCAGGATGGCCACCGATCCGCTCGACGTCGCGAATCGAGAGCACGTGCTCGAGGCGCGCGAAGATGCCCGACCCGACCGCAGCGACCACGAGGAAGAGGGCCGGCGCGGGAATCGGAAAACGCTCTGCGACCTTGCTCAGACCGACGGCGGCGGAGAACGCCCCGGCGACCACGAGCACGATCAAACCGAAGTCGGTGACCTCGACCACGGGGCCATTCTCGCGAGGTTGCGACCGGCCTGCTTCTTGCGGATACCCCCTGAACGGAAGTAGCGTTGAGGGGTTTCCGTGTACGTCCACGACCGGATCGACAACAACGAGCGGTTCCGCGAGCGCCGCAGGCGGGCGCGTCGACGTCGCCAGATCAGGCGCGCGCTCGCCGGAGCGGTCCTGCTCGGTGCGGTTGCCGGGGTCGCCCTCGGCGCCGCCTTCATCACCCACAGCGGGACGGTCACGCTGACCGATCTGGCCGGTGGCAAGCTCAAGGCGCGGCCACATCCGAACCCGCTCCCCTTCGAGGTTCGCGGCGTCCACGTGACGATGGCGCTCGCCTCGCTCACCGGCAAGCTGGACGAGTACATGGCCCTGGAAGGCTGGGGCCTGAACACGATCGAACTCGACGTCAAGGACGAGAACGGCGAGGTCGGTTTCGTCTCACATCGCTACGCACCGCTCGCGGCCGAGATCGGCGCGGCGAAGCGCTACTACGATCCGGCTGCGGCCGCCCGCAAGGCGCACGCGCGCGGGCTGTACCTGGTGGGGCGCGTCGTCGTCTTCGAGGATCCGATTCTCAGCGAGAAACGGCCCGACTTCGCCCTGCACACGACGGACGGCGGGGTGTGGCACAACAACGGCGGCCTCGGCTGGACGAACGAGTACGACAAACGGGTCTGGAAGTACAACGTCGACGTCGCAGCCGCAGCGGCGCGCGCCGGCTTCGACGAGATCCAGTTCGACTACGTGCGGTTCCCGAGCGACGGCGACCTCTCACTGATCGTCTACAACGGGAAGCGGAACGAACCCAAATCGAAGACGATCACCGACTTCCTCACCTACGCCGCAGCACGGCTGCACCCGCTCGGCGTGCGCGTCTCGGCCGACCTGTTCGGCCTGGCCGCGACCCACGACCTCGGCATCGGCCAGGCGCCGCGGAAGGTCTCTCGCGTGCTCGACGCGATCTACCCGATGGTCTACCCGTCGCACTTCGCGCCCGGCGAGTACAACCTGACCGATCCGAACTCCGATCCCGGCCGCACGGTCGGGTTTGCGCTCGCCGACTTCCGGCGCCAGCTGTCCGGGCGGCGGGCGCGCCTGATCCCGTGGCTCCAGGACTTCTCGCTCGGGCGCACCTACACGATCGACGACGTCCGCGCCCAGATCCTCGCCGCGCGGGAGGCCCACGCACGCGGCTTCCTGCTCTGGAACGCCGGAGGCGTGTACTCGCACGACGCGCTCGCCGCCGGCTGAGCCCGCCTGCCTGGGCTTCACTCTTTCTTTACAAACCGCTTAGCCAAAACACACCCGAACAGCCGATACTCCGGCCTGTGCGGCGGTTTTTCGTCACGGCAACGCTTGCCCTACTCACGCTTCCCGCGGTTGCTTTCGCGGGCGGCGCCGGGCCGGGCGACGGCACGCTCGCGATCTCGAACGCCACCGGCAGCGTCAGCATCGCCGTCCGCGGCGCCCTGATCGGCCAGCTCGACAAGGGCCGGCTCACGCTCGAGGATCCCAACCCGAACGACGGCATGGCCCCCGTCGTCTCCGGCTACGCGAGCAAGAAGGACCTGACGGACACCAAGGCGCTGTACTCCGGGAGCGACGTCCGGTTCCGGATCATCGGCGGCTTCTTCCGGGCGAAGATCATCGGAAGCGGCATGGACCTTTCGATCGTCGGCAAGGGGAGCATTACGCTCGGACCTTCTGTCGGTCTGCTCACGGCGGGCACCTACTCGTTGAACGGCGCGGTGCCGCAACTCTTTCCGACCGTACTGACAAGCCTCCAACTCGCTGCTGCCACGCCCGGCGGCGGCTAGGCCTTCTGGCATCCTGGAACGGCATGGCCACCGGGAAAGCACAGACAGTTCTGGTCGTCGAGGACGAGGCGTCGATCGCTTCGTTCGTCGCGCTCTACCTGAAGAACGCCGGTTACGCCGTGCAGACTGCGGCCACCGGCGGCGATGCGCTGGTCAAGGCCGAGAGTGAAAACCCGTCGCTGATCGTCCTCGATCTGATGCTTCCGGACATCGACGGCGTCGAGGTCTGCCGTCAGATCCGGCATCGGTCCGACGTGCCGATCCTGATGCTGACCGCGCGCGACGAGGACGTGGACAAGATCATCGGGCTGGAGGTCGGGGCGGACGACTACCTGACCAAGCCGTTCAACCCGCGGGAGCTCGTCGCCCGCGTCAAATCGATCCTGCGTCGCGCGACGCCCGAGCGCCGGCAGCTCGAGAGCGCGCAGATCCGGCACGGCGACCTGCACGTGGACGCCGGCCGGCGCGAGGTCAAGGTGGGCGACGAAGAGATTCAGCTGGCGCCGAAGGAGTTCGACCTCCTCTGGGAGCTGCTCGACCATCGTGGTCTCGTGCTCACGCGCGACCAGCTGCTCGAGCGTGTGTGGGGGTATACGTTCGCGGGCGACACCCGGACGGTCGACGTCCACGTCCGCCAGCTCCGCCGCAAGCTCGGAGACGCCTCGCCGATCGTTACCGTGTGGGGAGTGGGCTACAAGGTTTCGCCGGCGAAGAACGGCGGCCCGCCAAGCTAACCAGGCGACCAGCATGTTCCATTCCCTCCGATTCCGGCTGCCGGCGCTCTCGCTGGCGGGCATCGCCCTGGCCGGCATCGTCACGACGGGGATCGCGATCAAGCTCTACCAGGTCTACACGCATGATCAGTCGCTGCGGGAGCTGAAGCGCGAGGCAACCGGCCTCACGCGGCTCTACTCCGAACAGGCGAAGAACGCGAGTGACGAGCACAAGCGGTCGCCGGACTTCGCCGCGGCGGAGCTCGAGGCCGCCACGGGGGACAGGCTGTTCTACTGGGGCATCCCGATCTTCCCGGGGCAGAAGTCCGGCCTGCGCCAGTTGCCGGAGGCAACGCTCGACCGCGACGCGGTTCAGCGTGGCGAAGTGATCACCTTCGAGTTCAACCCCGGCAAGTACTTTCCCAAGGAGCCGGGCTTCGACAGGGACTTTCTCGCCGTCGCGAACCCGCTCTTCCTCGGCGGCCAGGGGCCGCCGTTCGGGGCGCTCGTCGTCGCGACGCCGAAGACCAAGCTGACGCACCAGTGGGTGACGCTGCTCGGCCTGCTCTCGGTCTCGCTGCTCGGGGGAATCGCGGTCGCGGGCGGGCTCGCCGTCTACCTCTCGCGGCGGATCATCAAGCCCGTGCTGGGGCTTTCCAAGGCCGCCGACGAGGTCGCCAAGGGCAACTATGCCGTGGCCATCCCGCAGGTGCCCGGTGGGGGCGAGATCCAGCACCTGACGGAACGTTTCGGCGAGATGGCCGCTCGGCTGGCCGAGTCCGAACGTCTCGAGCGGAACTTCCTGATGACGGTCTCGCACGAGCTGCGCACGCCATTGACCGCGATCCGCGGCCACGTCGACGCGCTCCGTGAAGGGCTGGCGGACGACCCGGGGGCGCGCGACGAGTCGCTCGGCGTGATCGCGCTCGAGTCGAACCGGCTCGCGCGGCTCGTCGGCGACGTGCTCGACCTGGCGAAGCTCGATGCCCGCCGCTTCACCGTCCTCCAGGAAGAAGTCGACATGGAGCGCCTCCTCGACCAGGCGTACTCCTCGTTCTCCGAGGAGGCAAGGCGTCGCGGCATCGATTACCGCTGCGATGTCGGGGCCAGGCCGGTGATCGTCTCCGACGGCGACCGTGTCCTGCAGATCATCTCCAACCTGCTCTCGAACGCCTTCAAGTGGACGCCCGACGGCGGCCGCGTCGAGCTCTCGCTGGCGGCCGAGAACGGGAGCGTCTCGGTTGCGGTCGACGACACGGGCCCGGGGATCGGGGCGCAGGAGCGCGAGCACATCTTCCGGCCGTTCTGGTCGAAGGACGGCGGGGGCGGGACCGGGCTCGGCCTGGCGGTTGCCCGTGAGTTGGCCGTCGCGCTCGGCGGGCGCATCGAGCTGGTCAGCGAGCCCGGCCAGGGCAGCCGCTTCGAGCTCGTCCTGCCTTCGGGCTGAGAGGCTCAGGAACAGGCCTTACCCTTACGGGTATGGAGCCTGCCGGCGTTCTGGTGTTGCCGCGCCGTTCGAGTCTCCGCGCGACGGTCGCCGCCCTGCGGCCGAAGCAGTGGTCGAAGAACCTGCTCGTCTTTGCGGGGATCATCTTCGCCGCGAAGCTCGGGGATGTCCACCGCTGGCTCGAGGCGATCACTGCCTTTGTCGCCTACTGCGGCGCTTCGAGCGCCGCCTACCTCGTCAACGACGTTCTCGACGCGGAGTCCGACCGACTTCATCCGGTCAAGCGGAACCGTCCGATCGCCCGCGGGGAGCTCTCTCCGAGGGGCGCCCTTGCGACGGCGGCGGCGCTCACGGTCGGCTCCCTGATCATCGTCGGCGCCTTCGACTGGTGGTCGGTTGCCTACCTCGCCGGTTTCCTCGTGCTCCAGGCCGCGTACTCGATTCGCCTGAAGCACGTCGTCCTGATCGACGTGATGGCGATCGCCGCGCTCTTCGTCGTGCGAGCCGCCGCGGGAGCGCAGATCGTCGACGTCCCTATCTCGCCGTGGCTGCTCCTCTGTACCGCGCTGCTCGCCCTCTTCCTCGCCCTGGCGAAACGGCGTGCCGAGCTTGTGCTCGTGGACGCCGATGCGACGCCGGGCCGGCGGGTGCTGGAGGGGTACTCGCTCCCCCTGGTCGATCAGCTGGTGTCGGTCGTCGCGGCCTCCGCCGTGATCGCCTACTCGCTCTACACGTTCAACGCGCGGTCTTCACACGCGCTGATGGCGACGATCCCCTTCGTCCTCTTCGGCATCTTCCGGTACCTGTTGCTCATCCACCGCCACGACCTCGGCGAGGAGCCGGAGAGCGTGCTCCTGACCGACGTGCCGATCCTGCTCGCGGTGGCCGGCTGGGCCGTCACCGCCGCGATTATCCTGCTGGAGACGTAGCCGGTCTCAGCCGCGGGAGCCGCCGTGGCGCGAAAAGCAGGACGCAGGGAGCGAGAAAGATCGCGACGCGCACGAATCCCTGCGTCTGCGGCGAGGCGAACTGGGGCACCGTCTGCAGCGCGAGATAGGTCGCGACGGTCCAGACCGGAAGCGCGTGGCGCGAGCCGACGAGGTCGTAGACGAAGCCGCCGAGGACGAGGCCCGGCGTGTAGTAGGTGAAGGTGGCAGGGTCGAGCGCGAGCCGGGCGCCGACGGCGAGCAGGAGCGCGAGCGTCCAGCGGCCGCGCGCGACGGCGAAGCCGGCGAGTGCGAGCCCGAGGCCGATCTGCAGAGGGCGCAGCCAGTGCGGCGTCATCAACGCGTCCACTCTGAGCGCCCTCAGGCCGGAGGCGGCGTCGTTGACCTGGTTGACGCGCAACGCGCCGATCGTTCTCGAGTCTCCGAGAAGGAAGGGGAGCCAGGCGACGGCCGCGAGCCCGACGGCGAGCGACCCTGCGCGTAGCGCGGCACGTCGGGGGAAGCAGAAGAGCAGCGGCAGCAGCAGGACGCCCCAGGTCTTGCCGGCGATCGCGAGGCCGACCGCGGCGGCAGCAAGGTAGGGCCTCCGGGTAGCGACCGCGAACACCGCGACTGCTGCCGCGGCCAGGACGATGACGTCGTCGAGGTGGGCAACCGGGCCGGCCGCCTCGATCCAGACGTGGAGAAACAGCAGCCCCCCGGCCAACGTCGTCATGGCTGTCGTTCGATCGACCGCACCGCGGACCGCCACTGCCGCCCGCTCGAGCAGGAGGACGATCGCAGGCCCGAGGGCGCACATGAACACCTCGGCGGCCAGCCGGCCGTCGCCCGGGAAGAGGCGGAAGAGGCCGGCGAGCACGACGCTCAGCGGCCCCATGTGCAGCTCGGGGTAGGCGGCAAAGAGGTGGAGGCCGCCGGGGGCGTCCAGGCCTCGAGCGTGCCGGCCGACTAGCAGGTCGCTGGCCTGGACGAAGTAGTGCCAGTCGCCGCCGCGGAGGAATGCCCGGTCGGCAAACAGGTACGCGACGTAGGCCCAGAGGATCAGGTGGCGCGCACGAACGAACACCAGGGCTCAGATATCGGCGGCTTCGCGCCGCCTCCTGAGTCAGGCGCCGGTGTGGCGGTGCGGAACCTGGTAGAGGTCGGGCTCGTCCTCGGCGGCGAGCATGCTCTCGATCCGCGCCAGGCGGTCGTCGATGCCCCGCCAGCCCGAGGCGATCAGGTCGACGAGTAGCGCGAGGTCGTCGACGCGTGCATGGCGCTCGGTGACGAGATCGGTCTCGATCCGTTCCAGGCGGCGAATCGCCTGGGCGCTCAGGCCGCGCGCCTCCGCGAGCTGGCGGGCGACCGGGAGCGTCTCGGCTCTGATCCCTTCCCGAACGGCGCTTCCGACCCGCTCGGGCAGCACCGATTCGAACTCGGCCGTCGTCAGCGCCAGCGACTCCATCTGCGCTCGGGCCCGCTCCAGCACGACGTCTGCGGCCGCCGGGTCGTTCCGCTCCCCTTCGGCCTGCGCGAGCCGCCGCATGGCCCGCCCGATCGACACTTCGTCCACGGAGTCCGACGGTAGCGTTGGCATCGGATGTAGGCATGGGGGAAACCCCACCATGTTTCCCCCATGAGCCCCCTTCTTCTTGCCGTGGCAGGGAAGCTCTCGCTCTTGGGCTCCCGCCGGAGCAAGTCCGGCTCCGCCCGCATCGGTGGGTGGCAGGAAGTGCTGTAGACCGACTCCCCCCGGGAGCTACCGCCGTTGAGAGCAGTTCGTCTTCTACTCTCGGGCTGTGGAAACCTCGGAGCTGGACTACGAGCTTCCGCCGGAGTTGATCGCGCAGCGCCCAGTCGAGCCGCGGGATGCCTCGCGTCTGCTCGTCTACGAGCGGGCGACGGGCTCGGTCAGGCACCGGCGGGTCTCGGAGCTTCCGTCGGAGCTCGAGCCCGATGAGCTCGTGGTCGTCAACGACACGCGCGTCCTGCCCGCGCGGCTGCGGCTCCGGCGGCCGGGTGGCGGCGAGGCCGAGGTGCTGCTGCTGGAGCGGGTTGGGCCGGACGGGCTGTGGGAGGGGCTCGCGCGGCCGACGCGCCGGCTGCGCTCCGGTCAGCGCCTCGGGCCCGTCGAGCTGATCGAGCATCTCGGCGAAGGGAGATGGCGACTGCGCCTCGAGGGCGAGCCGGCCGGGGAAGCTCCGCTGCCGCCGTACATCACCGAGCGGCCGACCGATCCTGGGCGGTACCAGACCGTGTACGCGGACGAGGCGGGCTCGGCGGCGGCACCGACGGCGGGGCTCCACTTCACGCCGGAGTTGCTGGGCAGCCTGGAGGTCGAGCGGGTCACCCTCCACGTCGGGCTCGACACGTTCCGGCCGCTGACGGCCGAACGCATCGAGGACCACGAGCTCCACGGAGAGCGCTACTCGGTCGCACCCGAGGCGTGGGAGCGGATCAGGACGGCTCGGCGTGTGCTGGCCGTCGGAACGACGACGCTGCGCGTGCTCGAATCGCTGGCCCGGGGGGCGCCGCCCGAGGGGCGTACGGACCTTTTCGTCACCCCCGGCTTCGAGTTCCGGCGCGTGGACTCGCTGCTGACGAACTTCCACCTGCCGCGGTCGACGCTCCTGGCGCTCGTGATGGCCTTCGCCGGCGTGGAGGAGACGCGGCGCCTGTACGGCCTGGCGGTCGAGGAGCGTTACCGCTTCTACTCGTTCGGTGACGCCATGCTGATCCGCTGAATCGGCACGATGACGTCACACATGCGTACGAAATTGCTCGATAGCGTTCCGGTAGGGGACTCGCGCGCCCCCCAGTGGGGGTTGGGGGGATGACGACCTCGGGCACGTTCGAGATCGTTGCCACAGATGGCAACGCGAGAGCCGGCGTACTGCACACGAATCACGGCGACCTGCCGACGCCGGCGTTCATGCCGGTGGGCACGAAGGGCACCGTCAAGGGGATCCACCCCGACGAGCTGCACGAACTGGGCGCGCACATCCTCCTGGGCAACACCTACCACCTGCATTTCCGTCCCGGAGCCGATCTGATCGCCGAGCTCGGCGGCCTGCACGCCTTCATGGCGTGGGACGGCCCGATCCTGACCGACTCCGGCGGCTTCCAGGTCTTCTCGCTTCGCGACACGCTGCTCGCCCTGGACGACGACAGCGTGACCTTCCGCTCGGTCTACGACGGCACGGCAACGCGCTTTACGCCTGAGCTTGCCGCCGAGGTTCAGGCGAAGCTCGGCTCCGACATCGCCATGTGCCTGGACGTCTGCCGCCAGGCGGGTTGCTCCCAGGCCGAGCTCGCGGACGCGGTGCGGATCACGACCAACTGGGCCCGGCGGCAGCGCCGGGCGCCCCGTGCTCCGGGTCAGCTCCTCTTCGGAATCGCCCAGGGCGCCTCCGACCGGGAGCTCCGCCGCCGTTCGCTCGAGGAGATCATCGAGCTCGATTTCGACGGCCATGCCCTCGGCGGCCTGTCGGTCGGCGAGCCTCGTGAGGCGACCTTCGAGACGGTCGCCTGGTCGGCGCCGCTCCTGCCCGCCGACAGGCCGCGCTACTTCATGGGCATCGGCGACCCCGAGGGCATCCTCGAGGTGATCGAACGCGGCGTCGACATGTTCGACTGCGTGCTACCGACGCGGCTCGGCCGCACCGGCTCCGCGCTGACCTGGGAGGGCCGCCTCAATCTTCGCAACGCCCGCTTCGCACGCGATCCGCGCCCTCTCCAGGAAGACTGCGATTGTCCAGCCTGCGCGAGCTTCTCCCGGGCCTACCTCAGGCACCTCGTCAACCAGGAGGAACTGCTCGGCCTGCGCCTCCTCAGCCTGCACAACCTGCGCTTCCTCCTCGACCTGACCGCACGTGCCCGGGAAGCTGTCGTCTCGGGCAAGCTGGCATCCTTCAAGGCTGAAGCGCTCGACCGCCTCACGCCGAGCCAGGTATCCGCATGAACAGTGGCTTCTTTGTCCTCATCCTGATCGTGTTCCTGCTGATCTGGCTGTTCCTGATCAGGCCACAGCGGCGACGCCAGAACAGCCAGCTGACGATGCAGGACACGCTGGACGTCGGTGACGAGGTCGTGACGGCCGGTGGCATGTACGGAACGATCACCGCGGTCGACGAGGACGAGGTCGCCGTCCAGGTCGCCGACGGCGTCGTCGTGCGCATCGCCCGGCGCGCAATAGCGGGCGTTATCCCCCCGGAGGAAGACGAGGCGGAGGAACCCGGGCAGCCCGAGCCAGAGCGCGCAAACCAAAGCTAAGCTGAGCGTCGCAAAATCGTGCAGAACCGGCGTAACCACTTCATCCTCGTGCTGCTCATCCTCGCCGCCCTGGCCGGCGTGGCAGCGATCGGCGTGCCCGGCTCGCCGGTGCAGAAGAAGCTGACGAAGGGTCTCGACCTTCAGGGCGGGCTCGAGGTCGTGCTCAAGGCAGTGCCACCCAAGGGGCACAAGCTCACCGGCGAGGAGCTGAACCGCTCCGTGTCGATCATCCGCAACCGGATCGACAAGCTGGGCGTCTCGGAGCCGATCGTCACGAAGCAGGGGTCGAACCAGATCTCGATCCAGCTCGCCGGTATCCACGATCCGAACCGCGCCGTCCAGATCATCGGCAAGACCGCGCAGCTCCAGCTCTTCGACCTCGAGGCCGACCTCACCGGCCCCTCGATCGACGCACAGGGCACTCCGGTGGCCTCGTCCCGGCTCTACGACCTGCTCTCGGGTCTCGGCAAGCAGGCGCGGAAGGGCAACCCGACCGCGTTCTATCTCTTCAACCAGAAGAAGCTCGTCCGCGCCGGTCCGAGCGACACGCGCGGCGCGCTGCTCAAGCCCCACGGCGGGAAGCTGCCGAAGGGCTGGAAGATCCTCGCGGTCCCGGAAGGGACGACGGTGATCAATTGTGGAGTCACCCAGGTCGTCTGTCCTGGCGTGCAAGAGGCCCCGCCGACACGCACCTACTACTACCTCTTCCGCTACAAGCCGAACGACAAGGTGCACCCGGTCCCGGAGATGACGGGCGCCGACCTGAAGCTCTCCGGAACGCGTCAGGACTTCGATCCGAATTCGGGCGAGGCGATCGTGCTGCTCTCGTTCACCGGTAAGGGCGGCTCAAAGTTCCACGCGATCACCCGCGACGAGGCCCAGCGCGGGCAGATCCGCGGGACCTTTCAGCACTTCGCGATCGTGCTCGACAACGAGATCCAGTCCTTCCCGTACATCGACTACAAGCAGAACCCGGACGGGATCGACCCGATCAACGGCGCGCAGATCACCGGCATCAAGTCCGCCGGAGAGGCCAAAGACCTTGCTCTCGTCCTCCAGACGGGCGCCCTCCCGGTCAAGTTCGTGATCGCCGAGCGCACCGACGTGTCGGCGACGCTCGGTAAGGACTCGCTCAAGCAGGCGCAGCGCGCGGCCATCGTCGGCCTGCTCGTAGTCGCGCTCTTCCTGCTCCTGCTCTACCGGTTCCTCGGCCTCGTCGCCGTGATCGGTCTCGCCATCTACGTCGCATTCCTCTACGCGGCGCTACTCATCTTCGGCGTCACGTTAACGCTGCCCGGTTTTGCCGGGATGATCCTGACGATCGGCGTCGCGGCCGACGCGAACATCGTCGTCTTCGAACGAATCAAGGAAGAAGTGCGCGCGGGAAAGTCCGTGCGCGCGGCGATCTCGGCCGGCTACGCGAAGGGCTTCCGAACGATCCTCGACGCGAATGTGGTCACCTGCATCACCGCGCTCGTGCTGTTCGCAGTCGCGACGGCGGGGGTGAAGGGCTTCGCGCTCATGCTCCTGATCGGAACGGTGCTCTCGCTGGTCACGGCCGTCGCCGCGACACGCGCGATGCTCGGCCTGCTTGCGGGCTTCCGCTGGTTCGACAACCCGAGCTTCATGGGCGCGCAGGGCCAGCAGAGCGCGAAGTGGCTGCAGATCGACTTCATGCGCCGTCGCTATCTCTGGTTCGCGATGTCCGGCGCCATCCTGGTGATCGGCGCGGTCGCCCTCGGGACGAGGGGTTTGAACTTCGGCATCGACTTCAAGGGCGGGACGCAGGTCACCTTCAAGACGCCGCAGCCGGTCTCGCTGCAGGTCGTGCGCGACGAGGCATCGGCGATCGGACGCTCCGACGCGATCATCCAGGGCAGGGGCAAGTCGGTCGGTGACAAGTACTCGAGCTTCCAGATGCGGATGAAGTCGCTCGGCCTCCTCGAGCAGAACCGGCTATCCGACGACCTGCAGACGAAATTCCGCGCCCGTTCGCTCGGGATCACCACGGTCTCGTCCAGCTTCGGCCGCCAGATTGCGCGCTCGGCGATCCTCGCCGTCATCGTCTCGCTGCTCCTGATCGTCCTCTACATCACGATCCGGTTCGACCTCAAGTACGCGCTGCCGGTGATCGTGGCGCTGATCCACGACATCGCGATCACGGTCGGGGTCTACGCGTTGACCGCGCGCGAGGTGACGACGTCGACGGTCGCCGCCGTCTTAACCGTCCTCGGGTACTCGATCTACGACACGATCATCATCTTCGACCGGATTCGCGAGAACACGCCGCTGATGCGGCGGGCGTCGTTCGCCACGATCGCCAACGTCTCGCTCTGGGAGACGATCAGACGGTCCCTGGCCACGAGCTTCATCACGCTGCTGCCCGTGACGGCGCTGCTCCTGTTCGGCGGCGCGACACTGAAGGACTTCGCGTTCGCGCTCCTGATCGGAATCGCCTCGGGCGCCTACTCCTCGATCTTCATCGCCGCCCCGCTGCTGACGATCTGGAAGGAACGGGAACCGGAGTTCCACCGGCGGATCGGCGTCGAGGGCTTCGGCAAGGAGGGGCCCGAGGGGCCCGAGGACGACGGCAAGCCTGTCCGGCGCGGCCCGCGCCGGCCGTTCGGCGGTCCGGCGGTCGACACCGGGACGCTGGCGCTGGAGGAGGCGACGGAGGCGGCTGCCGCTCAGCCCACACCCTCTCTCGGCGACCTGTCACCCCAGCCGGCCGGGTCGGCCCAGTCGAAGCGCGAGCGACGCCGGCAACGCCGCAGCACGCGCCCGCATGGACGAGCCCGGTAGTCAGTTCCGCGACGCGGCCGAGCGGCTCGCCTTCGCCGCCAGAGACGCGTTCGAGGAGCTCGCCCACCGCTGGCGCGGCGATGCCAAGCGGGTGGGTGAACGCGGCGGAGCGACGCTCGAGAGCTTGCTCCGCGACCTCGGCCTCGTCTCGCGCCGCGAGTACGAGGAGCTCGAGCTCCGCGTCGCGCAACTGGAGCACCGGCTGCGCCTGCTCGAAGGCCCGCGCCCCGTGCCGCACGCGCCGCCGAGCAACAGCTAGCCCGAGCCGGCCTCGACTCGGTTGAGGAAGCCCCTTACGACCGCGAGGTAGGCGTCCGGATCCTCGATCGGCGCCATGTGGGCGACGCCGTCCAGGACGACGAGCTCGGCTCCGGCGACGCCGTTGGCGATGATTTCGGCCTGTCGTGGCGTCGCCTCGTCGAAGCGCCCGCAGGTGACGAGCGTCGGGACGTTGATCTCGCCCAGCCGCGACGTCACGTCCCAGTCCTCGAGCGTCCCGTTCGGGAAGACCTCGCTCGGCCCCCACATGTGCTCGTACACCTCGGCGCTCTTCAGCTCGAAGATCCGCTCCACGATCGGCGGCCACGGATCGAGCCGGCACAGATGCTTGCGGTAGAAGACCTTCGCCGCCTCCTCGTAGGCCGGATCGGCGGTGGTCCCGTCGCGCTCGTGCCGGTCGAGCAGCTCCTGCGTCTCGGCGGGCAGCTCGGCCCGTAGCCGCAGGCACTCCTCTCCCCAGGTCCGGCTGCTCGAGAGGGTCGAGGAGAGAACCAGGCTCGCGAGGCCGTCGGGCTGGGTCAGCGCGTACTCGAGCGCCAGCATGCCGCCCCAGGAGTAACCGAGCAGGTGCACCCGTTCGAGCCCGAGCGCACCCCGGACGGCATCGACCTCGTCGATGAACGTCTCGACGGTCATCAGCGCCCGATCGCCGTGCCACGTCGAGTTGCCGCCGCCGAGCTGGTCGTAGAGCACGACGGGCCGCTCGTTTGCGAGTGGCTCCAGCGCGCGCAGGCCCAGATGGGTACTTCCTGGGCCGCCGTGCAGGCAGAGGAGCGGCGTACCCTCCGCCTCGCCGACCACCCGGTACCAGGTCTCGTGGCCGCGGAACGGGAGGCGGCCCTCGAGGGCTCTCATCGACATGTGACGAGCCTACTCACGCCGGATCGAGCGGATGCTCGGAAGGCTCACCATCAAGAGCGACGCCGCGACCTGAAAGATCGCCGCACCGTAGAGGAGCCGAGACCGACCGGCGAGGTCCGCGAGCGGACCTGCGAGGGCGAAGCCCAGCGGCAGGAAGGCAACGCTCGCGAGCCAGTCGTAGGACGTGACGCGCGAGAGCGCTGCCGCCGGCACCTGCTGCTGCATCGTGGTGACGAAGAAGGTGTTGAAGAGGTTCAGGCCAAAGCCCGCGGCGAGTGCTCCCGCGGCGATCGCCGCCGTCGGTGCCGCCGCGGCGAGCAAGGCCAGTGGGATCGCCAACGAGCCCACGACCGCGCAGCCGGCAACGAGCGGCCGCCGCGGCTTGAGCGCGAGCGCGGTTAGATCGCCGACGATCGCTCCGACACCGAAGCAGGCCGCGATCGCGGCCCAGGCGCCGGCCCCGCCGAGCTCGCGCTTCGCGACGACGGGGCCGAGCACGAGGAACGGCGCGATCACGATCATGTTCGAGAGCACGGCCCACGAGTCGATCACGAGCATCCACGTCTGCGACCGGAACTGGCGCCAGCCGTCCAGGAGGTCGGCCAGGAAGTTCGGCGCGTCGATTCTCTCCGCAGTCTGCGGCAGCCGAAGGTCGGCCAGGAAGAGCGCGCTGACGGCGAAACTGGCGGCGTCGCCGACGAAGGCCCAACCGGCGCCGATCGTGGCGACGAGCACTCCGGCGACGGCGGGGCCGATCACGGAGGTGCCGCTCGCGGTGAGGCTCAGGAGCGCGTTCGCCTGCTGTAGCCGGGGAGGCTCGACGACGTGCGGGACGATGCCGGTCGACGCGGGGTTGAAGAACGCCGAGCCGGTTCCCTCGACGGCCTGGGTGACGATCAGCTGCCAGAGCTCGGCGTGCCCGGTCACGAGCAGGATCCCGATGGTCGCCTGCGACGCCATCCGCAGAACGTCGGAGCTCAGCATGACGACGTTGCGAGGCAGCCGGTCGCCCCAGACACCACCGATCAGCGTCAGCGCCATCAGGGCGAGCCAGCGCGAACCGAGCACGAGTCCCAGCTCGGTGGCCGACCCGTGCAGATCGTCGAGCACCGCGAAGGCAAGGGCCACCGGAACGATGCTCGAGCCGAGCATGGAGAACGCTCTTCCGAAGAAGATCCGACGGAACTGACGGTGCACCAGAGGCCCCAGCGACCGAGGAATCACGGGGACATCGTGCAACACTGAAGACATGGCAACCCCGGCTCCGCGGACGATCGGGCGGATCTCGGAGATCGCCCAGGCGGCGGTCCGGCATGGCTTCGGCTACTTCTTCGCGACCCACAAGCTGACCGACCTCGTGCCGGGCCACGAGCAGGTTGCGGCGCTCGACGGCCAGCCGTCCGAGCGCGGCCGTCACCTGCGGGAGCTGCTCGACGACCTGGGGCCGACGTTCGTCAAGTTCGGACAGCTGCTCTCGATGCGGCCCGACATCCTGCCGCCGGACATCATCGCCGAGCTGCGGGCGCTTCAGGACGACGTGCGGCCGTTCCCCTACGCCGACGTCGAGCGTGTGATCGAGGAGGAGCTCGACCTGCCGCTTCGGCGGCTCTTCCTCGAGTTCGAGGAGCATCCGATCGCCGCCGCCTCGATCGGTCAGGTCCACCGCGCCGTCCTGCCCAACGGCCGCACGGTCGCCGTGAAGGTGCAGCGGCCCGAGGCCCGCCGGCAGATCGAGGCCGATCTTGCGCTCCTCTACCAGGCGGCGCGGATCGCCAAGCAGCGCATCCGGGCGCTCGACTTCATCGACGCGCGCGGCCTGGTCGACGAGTTCGCGCGCTCGATCCGTCAGGAGCTCGACTACCGGCACGAGGCCCGGAACGGGGAGACCTTCGCGCGGCACTTCGCCGGCGACCCGCACGTGCACGTCCCGAAGGTCTTCTGGAGCTACACGCGCGCGCGCGTGCTCACGCTCGAGTTCCTCGAGGGTGTTCAGGTCGCCGACATCGAAGGCGGGCCCCTCCACCTTTCGCTCGACGAGCGGCGGCGGCTCGCCTACCTGATCACCGAAACGTGGATGACGATGATCTTCCGCCACGGCTTCTTCCACGGCGATCCGCACCCCGCCAACATCCTCGTTCTCGGGCATCCGGAGCGCATCGGCCTCGTCGACTTCGGGCTCGCCGGAAAGCTCTCCGACGAGGACATGTCGAAGCTGACCCGGCTCTTCATCGACGCAGCGTCCGAGAACGTCGACGCCATTCCCCGCCGGCTCGCCGACCTCGGTGTCCGTTACCCGCGCGACCGCGAGGAGGAGTTCATTCGCGAGCTGCGCGAGCTCCACTACCGCTACTACGGCGCCACGCTGGCGGAGATCGACCCGCTGCAGGTGATCCGGGAGGCCTTCGCGCTCATCTACTCGCTGAACCTTCGGCTACCCACCCGCTTCGTGCTCCTCGACAAGGCGATCGCTACCCTCGCCTCGGTCGGTGTGGAGCTCTATCCCGACTTCAACGTCTTCGAGGTCGCCAGGCCGTACGCGCGCAGCCTGATGCTCGGCCGCTACACGCCGCGCCGAATACTCTCCCGTGCGACCCGGGAGACGCGGCGGCTGGCGCAGATCGCCGCCGACGCACCCCAGGTGACGAGCGACATCCTCCACGACCTGCGCGAAGGCCAGCTCGAGGTCGGCTTCGTCCACAAGGGCCTCGACGAGTTCACCCAGAAGCTGACCGTCGCCTTCAACCGACTGGTGATGGCGATGGTCGTGGCCGGCGGTCTGATCGGCTCTAGCCTGATCGGGATCTTCGCCAAGAGCGGCCCGCACGTCCTCGGCGTGCACGTGATCTCGATCGTGGGCTTCGGGCTCGCCGGAGTACTCGGTGTGTGGCTGCTCTGGGGCGTCATCCGCTCCGGCCGGCTCTGAGCGGCCATGCGGCTGGCGCTGATCTCGGACATCCACGGCAACGACGTGGCGTTCGAGGCCGTTGCCGGGGAGCTGGAGCGGCTGGAGCTCGATGCGTGCGTCTGTCTCGGAGATGCCGTTCAGGGCGGCGCGCAGCCTGCCGAGGTGGTCTCGCGGCTGCGCGGCCTCGCCTGTCCCGTCGTCATGGGCAACGCCGACGACTTCCTGTTGGAGATCCCGGAGGAATCGCCGGAACCGATCAAGGAGCAGATGCTCGAGGTGCGCGAGTGGACGCTCTCGCAGCTGTCCCCGGAGGACGTCGCATTCATCCGGGCGTTCCAGCCGGTCGTCGAGGTGATCGTCGAGCCCGGCACGCGGCTCCATGCGTTCCACGGCTCGCCGAGCTCCTTCGACGACGTGCTCTTACCCTGGTCGGATCTCGAGGCCCTCGAGCCGTTCACGGGCGTGGACGCCGATCTGCTGGCCGGCGGCCACACGCACCTGCAGTGGAGCCGGCGGATCGGCGACACCCTGTACGTCAACCCGGGCAGCGTCGGGCTCGCGTACGACCGCTATCAGCCGGAGGAGGACTTCAAGCTGACGGCGGTCGCCGAATTCGCGATCGTGACCGGCGGCGGTTCCGAGCCGGGCGTGGAGTTCCGGCGTCTGCCGTACTCCCGTGAGCGGTTGCTGGAGGCGATTCGCAGCAGCGGCCGCCCGGCCGCGGAGTCGTTCGCCGCCGACTGGCCCTAGCTTCGGACCGACCACGGCGGCGAACGCTTCGAGCTCGGCGGGGGGCGTAACCTCGCGTTTCGAGCCGATCCAGCCCTGGCCCTGAGAACCGGCGGGAACGTGAGATAGTCGTTTCATCAGTGCCAGATGGCACACACGTTTTGCGGAGGAGGCGGGCATGCACATCGTCGCGACCTTCGGACAGCGGCGAACCGGCCAAGCCTTGATCAGAGACCTGTAGATCGTTGGTCACAAAGTTGCGCGAAAGGACATCTTGCGGCGCGCGGGCATGGCGCTAGCCTCGATTGGGTGATGACCGCCGCGCTGCTCGTCGCCGAGCCCGAGCCTGATCTCCGCGGCTTTCTCGAGAAGCAGCTCTCCAGCGACGGGTTCGACGTCTTCGGCACGGCATTCCCTGGCGAGACGCTCGACCTGGCAGAGCGGGCGCGGCCCGATCTCGTGCTCGTCGCGACCGAGCTCGGCGGCGGTGCGGGCCTCGAGGTCTGCCGGAAGCTCCGCGAGGGCGAGCCCGGCCGTGGCTGGGACCGGCGGATCCCGGTGATCGTCCTCGGAGAGAGCCCGTCGGAGGCCGTCGACCGGGTGCGCGCCTTCAGACGGGGCTGCGACGACTACGTCGATAGGCCTTTCCACTACGAGGAGCTGCTGGCGCGGATCCAGGCCGTCCTCCGCCGGACGGCGCCGCCCCCGGCGGACGGGATCCTGATCGGCGAGCTCGAGGTCGACTTCCCGACCCGGTCGGTGCGCGTCGGCGGCCGCCCCGTCGCGCTCTCGACGAAGGAGTACGAGCTGGTCGTGAAGCTGGCCTCCGACCCGGCGCGGGTCTTCACGAAGGAGGAGATCCTCCGCGAGGTGTGGGGCTTCCGCTCGGTGGGGCGGACCCGGACCCTGGACTCGCATGCCTCACGCGTCCGGCGGAAGCTGGCCGCGGTCAGCGAGACGCCCTACGTCCTCAACGTGTGGGGGGTGGGATATCGGCTGATGCTGGCGGCCTGAACGATCGCTTACCGGCGCTAGGGTCGGCCCGTGCACAATCACGAGCCGCCGGGATACGTTGGCTCTCGAGGCGGTCGGCGGCTGACGCTTTACGGCCTTCTTACCGCCGGCGGCGGCCCCCCTTACACGCGGCGGGAACCATTCGGGCCAGTGCGTAAGGTCCTCGTCGCTTTCGCCGCTCTCGCCGCCGCTGCTGCCACCGCCGCGCTGCTCACGACGACGCCCACCGGTCACGCCGCGGCCAGGCTCCAGACGCAGACCCGCCCGAACATCGTGCTGATCGAGACCGACGACCAGACCGCCGCTTCGATCGCCTACATGCCGAAGACGCTGGCGCTGCTCGGGGCGCAGGGTGTCACCTTCGACAACAACTTCGTCACGTTCTCGCTCTGCTGCCCGTCGCGATCGACGGTGCTCACCGGGCAGTACGCGCACAACCACGGGGTGCTCGGCAACGCGCCCCCGTCGGGGGGCTACCAGGTCTTCAAGGCGAAGCACTATTCGAACAACCTCGCGGTCTGGCTCCAGCACTCCGGCTACTACACGGCCCTCGTCGGCAAGTTCCTGAACGGGTACGGCAAGCAGACCGCGACCGACGTGCCGCCGGGCTGGAGTGAGTGGCATGGAGGCGTCGACCTGTCGTTCCTCGGCGGCTCGCTGAGCAACAACGGGCAGGTACAGACGTTTCCGGCCACCGAGGCCTACTACCAGACGGACAACTGGTCACGGATCGCCCAGGACGTGATCAACCGCCGCGCCCCCTCGACCCAGCCCTTCTTCCTCTGGCTGACGCCGCACGTTCCTCACAACGGAGGCCCACGCGACGACGACGATCCGCGCGGGGTCGGCACGACCCGACCGCCGGCGCGGTACAAGGACAGGTTCGCG
>JBBRYK010000008.1:0-61775 GCA_038237665.1 Gaiellales bacterium
CCAAACTCGCCGTCGCGATCGAACGCGGCCTCGCTCGCACCACCGTCCCGTCCCCCACCGAGGAGGCCGCTATCCTCGTCACCGCCTGACCGTCATACCGGGACCGCCGTCGCGAAGTTCCACGACGAACGGGACATCCTCTGCAGCGTCGCCTCCTGCCCCTTCAGCGCCCCCATCGCCACCGCGCACCCCCTCGCTCGCTCAGGTTGAGCCGAGCTTAGGACCCCGGCCGGACCGCAAAGGGCGACTTTTTGGACAGGCCCTTAACGCGAAACAAGTCCAGGTCTGGCTCGGCCATCACTCGCCAGCGTTCACGCTCGACACATACGTTCACCTACTGCCCGACGATCTGCCTGAGCCAGGTTTTCTCGACGCACTGACGGGGGGCAACGCGGAGGCAACAGGGCCCACCGAAACCGGCCAAACCACCGACGCCGTCCAGATGCCGGAACGCATCATTGGTCCGACGAAGACGAGCCCGGCCGAGGCTGCCGCCGGCATCCCGTGATGAAGGAGGTGCGACGGCGGTCCCAGTACCTCAGGTCCTGGCTGATCTTGCGGGCTAGCTCCCAGAGATAGTCACGGGGCGCTTCGCAACGACAGGACCGTTCTCGACGATCTTCTGGCCCTTGACCGCCCATTACGGGCTCAGGTCAAGGTGCCGAGGCCACCTGCTTCACCGTGCTCGGATACCACTGCCGCCCCCAACGAGCGGTCTGGATCCCCTCTGCGTTTAGAGCTCCAGCGATCGCCGACAGACCCATTCCGCGACCGCATCCGCTTGATCCTCTTCCGCACGCGCTCGTCGATGCTCCGAGGCCGCCCAATCGGAACGCCTTGCGCCTTCTTCACCGCCAGCGCTGCCCTCGTGCGCTCCGAGATCAGCTCGCGCTCGTACTCAGCGAACACGGCGAGCATCCTCGCCATCACGCGCCCGTGGGGAGTGCCGAGGGTCGAAGGCGCAGACAGCGCTCAACCCGAGCACGTTCGGCACCGGCAACGCTGCGATCGACAGCTGGTACGTGTCGAAGCCGGTCGGCGGAGTCGTGTGGACGGCCCCGGCGAAGGTAACGAGCGCCTCGTCCGATCCGGCTGCGAGCTCGCAGAACAACCTCGCGCGGCAGTTCTGGGGCGACTACAACACGCTCGTCTCCGTCGACGCGCACGCGTGGTTCATCTACACCGACGCTCGGAACGGCGTCGGCTGCCCCGCGGTCGACCAGTACCAGCGGACCGGGGGCACCAAGCCCGCGCCGCCTCTGGACTGCCCGTCGCAGTTCGGGAACACGGATGCGTTCGTCAGCGTGATTACGCCCTAGCGCGTCCGTCCACCACCTACCACGACAAGAAGGGGCCGCGACCGCGGCCCCTTCTGCGTACAGACGACCCAGCTGATTTGACGCCCGAGCCGATCTGATGCTGAGCCGTCGCCGCCGAACTCGGCGAAGTTCATCTTCCTTTAGGCACTTTTCGGCTCCATGGCTCCTCAGAAATGGCTTGTTTAAGCCATGCGCCCGGCAAGAATCGAACTTGCGACCTCTGCCTCCGTAAAGCAGCTTGGCCAAGCTGACGCACCGGCCGTCGGGACCGGTGGGCGTCGAGCCTGGGAGGGCGGCTAGTTAGAAGCCTTCTTCGAGGGCACCCACGAGCGCATTGCGACCCGGTCCTCATCGGCAGGCGACAAGTCGGGCTGCGGTTTGCGGCGGAGCATCTAACGGGGCGAGCCTAGTAGGGCGCGGCCTGATCTTCAACAGGCCCGCGCGGCCGTCGGTACTACCGCCGTGTACGCGCACGACGTGCGCGCAACCCTTCGGCCACCTCCCCTGCGCTCCGCCAACGTTACCCTCACGGTGTGGTACGAGAGTCAAGTCCCAGGACGTGGTGTAACTCGTCTGGATGGTCGGCGGCTCAGGCCGCGGTCAGCTCTCGGGTCTCCTTTCTGTCTTGGTCGTCTCTTTGTTCTTGATCGAGTACGGCTTCCAGGGAGTGGTTGCTGAGGTAGCGTCGGCTGACGAGCCATTCGTCGTTTTGTTCGATGACGATGCTGGCGGCGAGGCGGATCAGGGAGCGGTCGTTGGGGAAGATGCCGACGACGTCGGTGCGTCGGCCGATTTCGCGGTTGAAGCGCTCGAGTGGGTTGGTGGAGCGGATCTTCGTCCAGTGGTCGGTGGGGAAGCTGTAGAAGGCGAGCAGGTCCTCCTCGGCCTGCTCAAGCAGCGTCGCGACCTTGGGGAGCGGTTTGCGTAGTCGTTCGAGCGCGTCACCGACGAGCTCGCGTGCTTGCTCGCCGCTGTCGGCGTTGAAGATCGGCCGGATCAGCGCGGGGAGCATCGGCTGCTGCTCACGGCGCGCATGCCCGAGCGTCTCGCGCAGGAAGTGGACGCTGCAGCGCTGCCAGGGGCAGCCGAGCACCTGCCCGATCGCCTTCTTCAAGCCGGCGTGGGCGTCGGAGACGACCAGCCGCACCCCGGCTAGGCCGCGCTCGACCAGATCGATCGCGCAGGAACGCGCGCCAGAACGCTTCGGTCTCCGCCTCGCCGACGTCGAGGGCGATCACTTCCCGGTAGCCGGACTCATGCACACCGTAGGCGAGCACCAGGCACTTGCGCACCACGCGGCCGCCGTCTCGGACCTTCTCGACCTTCGCGTCCAGCCAAAGGTACGGGTAGCGGCCCTCCAATGGCCGCTGGCGAAACGCGTCGACCTGCTCGTCCAGGCCCTGGCAGATCCGGGAGACCTCGCTCCGAGAGACGCGCAGTCCGAGCGACTCGACGACCTGGTCGACCTTCCGTGTCGAGACGCCAGCGACGTACGCCTCCTGCACAACCGACACCAATGCCTGCTCGCTGCGCCGGCGCGGCTCCAGGAAGCTCGGGAAGTAGCTTCCGCGCCGTAGCTTCGGGATCGCCAGCTCGAGCTCTCCTGCCCGCGTAGCCCAGGGCCGAGAGCGGTAGCCGTTGCGATGCGTCAATCGCTCCTCCGGCACGCGCTCGCCGCGGCCGGCGCCGATCAGGTCCGATACCTCCGCCTCCATCAACTGCTGTACCACCCAATGCAGGCTCTCCCGCAGGAAGTCGAGCCCCTCACCTTCAAGCAGATGGGCAACGACCTCGTCAGCCGTCATCCTCTTCCTCTCGGCCATCGTGGTGACTCTCCTCTCGTCGTCGTCTTCGAAGGACCCGACGAGTCTGAGCGCCACGGTGGCCGGAACTATCCGCCCACTCCGTCCGGTGCGCTCCTACACCACGCTACGGGACGTGACCGGAACGACGCAACGAGTGGGTTCAGGTTGTCACCTCGAGAGGCGCGACGCGGTTGCCATGGGAGAGCCGCCAAGAACTGCTCGAGAGGCTTCGGGACGCTCCCGCCGCAGCATCGATCGTGACGGCGTTCGAAGCCGTGGGGACATCCCGGCCGGTCACGCTGGACGCGGACGGGAAAGACCTCCTCTACGCGGTGGTCAGGCTCTGGCTCAACGAGGTCGGCGTCGATGGGCTGCCGCCTGAGATCCTCGATCTTCGGAACGCGCTGATCGACAACAACTCACACGACCGCGGCGCCGGTCCTTAACTGCACGGTTCTGCGCCCGCGAGGGTCAGCCGTTCAGCGTCGCCAAGCAGCGACGGGCTGACCTACTCAAGGGCTCGGCTCGGATTGTTACCGAGGCCGGTTGCCACCGAAATCGGTAAAGCTGCCTGTACAAAACGGTCTCGCTGCCTTGTAACGCGCGGCGAAGTCGCGGAGTGCGGCTTCGTCGGGGAAGGAGACGATGGCTCCTTCGGCGCCTGCAGCCCATCCCCACGCCGAGGGTGAAACGGCCGCCGGAGAGCTCCTGCACCGTCGCGACCTCCTTGGCCAGGTGCATCGGGTTATGCAGGGGCACGAGCACGATCGAGGTGCCCAGCCCGATCCGCTGCGTCCACCCGGCGATCCAGCCGAGCGTGACAAGCGGATCGTAGACGCGCCCGTACGGGTCAACCGCCTCCGGACCGACAATGATGTGCTCGGTCGCCCACACCGAATCAAAGCCAAGCTCCTCGGCCAGCTCGGCAACACGCCGAATCTCCACTGGCGAGACCTCCTGGGTCTCAAAGGCGTTTCGGGTCTCGAGGAAAGGATGGGAACCGAATCTCCGAGCGCACCTGGCTGCCGCCGCCAGGCGCTGCCGCAGGCACTTTCCATGCCGCGTGGAAAACCGGCCCCAAGGCTCACCGTTGCTCACAACGTCTCCCTTCTCATCGATTGCCAATACAACGGAGAAAGGCGTCATTCAGTTGCGGGGGACGACGGACCGGCCGTTCGCCCCACGCTGCGAGACGATGGTGCGGTGACGCGACGGATCGTTGCCGGCAGCTGTGCGCTCGCGGTCTCGGCCGGGTGGAACATCACGAACGTCGGGCCGATTGCCGACACCGAAGCGCATGCCTACGGCGTCGGTCTGGCGGCGGTCGGGCTCTTCACGACCGCGCTGTTCGTGGGGCACCTGCTCTCCCAGATCCCGACCGGCCGCCTCACCGACCGGCTCGGAGCGCGCCGGGTCGGCTTCGCGGCGCTCATCTGGATCGCCGCTTGTAACACGGTGTTACTTGCCACGCCGAGCCCGACCGTGGCTCTGGTCGGCCGTGCGGTCGCCGGCGTCGGAACCGGAGCGGTGTTCGTGGCGGGAAGCGACTACGCACGCTCGGCGCGGACGCCGCTGGCGCAGGGCCTCTTCGGCGGCGCATCGATGGCCGGCAGCGGGCTGGCCATTGCGCTGATGCCGACGCTCGCCGACTGGCTCGATTGGCGGGCGCCGTACTGGACGGGCCTCGTCCTCGCGGTTGCCGCGCTGCCTGTGCTGGCGGCCGCTCCGGCCGACCGCGAGCGGCCGCATCACCGAGGCGACCTGCCCGGGCGTGTGCTTTCCGACCTGCGGCTGTATCGCCTCGGGGCGGTGCATGCTGCCTCGTTCGGGCTCAGCGTCGTCGCGGGGAACTGGGTGGTCACGCTCCTGACCCGGACGAGCGGATTCAGCCACGTCAAGGCAGGGGCAGTCGGTACGTTCGTCCTCCTCGGCGGGCTCGTCACGCGGCCGGTGGGAGGTGTGATCCTCCGCCGTCGCCCGGAGTCGGCGCGGCCGATGATCGCCGCCAGCCTGCTCGCCGGCGCGATCGGAACGGCTGTGCTGGCCGCGTTCACGTCGCTTCCCCTGGGGCTCGCCCTGGCGGCGGCTGTTGTCTCGGGTGCCGCCGCGGGCCTCCCGTTCGCGGCCATCTTCACGGCCGCGCAACGCCTTCGGCCCGATGCGCCGGGCGCGGCAGTCGGGCTCGTGAACGCCGTCGCCGTCCTGGTCATCCTCGCCGGGACGCCTCTTGCCGGGCTGGCGTTCTCGCTCCCGGGCCACGGAAGGATCGGGTTCGCCGTGCTCGCGGCCCTCTGGGCGGCGGCGTTCCTGGCGATGCCCAGGCGCGAAGAGCTCGAGGCCCGCTAGGCGACCTCGTCGAGCAGGATCTCGATGTCGAAGAGCGGCTGGAAGCCGACGCGCTCGAGGACCGGACGCGACATCGCACCGGCATACACGAGCAGCGCCGTCGCACCCCGGGCGGCCGCGTCGTCCCAGCGAGCCCGGACGAGAGCGCGGTAGACGCCGCGTCCCCGCGCCTGGGGCACGACCCCACCGCTGACGAGCAGGGAACAGCGGTCGACGTACGCCGAGCGTCCGGAGCCGACGAGCTCGCCGTCGAGCCAGGCGCCGAAGGTGCGGGTGTACTTGCCCTCGCGCAGCTCCCATTGCTCGTCGAGGTCGGCACGGGCCCGTTCCCGCCGCTCCTCGGGGCTGCCGAAGGCGACCCCGGCCACCTCGGTGGCCTCGCGCAGCTCTTCGATCGTCGCCACCGGCCGCGCCTCGACACCGCGGACTCCGGGGGGTTCGTCCAGGATGACCATCGCCGTCGTCCAGGGCTGGTGGTCCGGTCCATCGGCGGTCCGAAGACCCAGCCGGCGGAGTCGCTCCGAGAGGTCGGGCGGCTCGACGTCGGGGCCGAGCCACCACTCGACTTCTGCCACCCCACGCTCCCGGGCCGCCGTGCGAACTTCCTCGAGCGCGCCCTGGACGTCATCGAGCCGGAACGGATAGGCCGAGGTGAAGAGCCGGTTCGGCCCGAAGAAGATGCACATCCGCTCGTCGAGCAGACGCTCGAATCCAGGTGCGAGCTCGTTGTCATAGGCGGGCGCGCAGGCGGCGAGCCGGCGCAGCCAGTCAGGTACTTGGCTCAGCTGCCCGTGTAGTACTCGTCGGCGATCGCGAGGACGTCGTCGAGAATGGCGAGGCCCTCGTCGAGCTCGTCCCGCGTGATCACGAGCGGCGGGACGACCATGACGACGTTCCAGTGGACGAACAGGTAGAGGCCGCGCTCCATCGCCGCCTTGGTCATCCGCACGATCGGCGCCGCAGCCTCGCCGCCGGCGTTGTAGGGCACGAGCGGCTCGCGCGTCTTGCGGTCGCGGACGAGCTCGACCCCGAAGAAGAGCCCCTTGCCGCGAACCTCGCCGATCGAGGGATGCCGCTCAGCGAGCCCCGCGAGCTCTTCGCGCACGACCTCGCCCTGCGCCGCCGCGTGCTCGACGATCCCCTCCTCGCGAAAGGCCTCGATCGACGCCACGCCCGCCGCGCACGCGAGCGGGTGCCCGCTGTAGGTGAGCCCGCCCTGGAACGGCTTGTCCTGAATCCAGTCGGAGATCGGGTCGGAGATGACCATCGCGCCGAGGGGGACGTAGCCCGAGTTGATCCCTTTCGCGACCGTGAGGATGTCGGGCACGACGTCCCAGTGGTCGCAGGCGAACCAGCGGCCGGTGCGGCCGAAGCCGGCCATGACCTCGTCGAAGATGAGGACGATCCCGTAGCGGTCGCAGACCTCGCGCACCGACTGGAGGTAGCCGTCGGGCGGCACGATCACCCCGTTCGTGCCGGTAATCGTCTCGAGGATGAACGCGGCTATGTTCTGCGGCCCCTCGTACTGGATCAACTCCTCGAGATGCGGGCCGCCCGTGCAGACCGGGCACGGGTCGGGGTGCCCCGCCGAGCAGCGATACGTGTACGGGTCGAAGGCTCGGACGACGCCCGGGATCCCCGGCTCTGCCGCCCAGCGGCGTGGGTCGCCCGTGAGCGTGATCCCGCCGGCGGTGGCCCCGTGGTACGAGCGGTAGCGCGCGATGATCTTGTGGCGGCCCGTGTACCAGCGGGCGAGCTTGATCGCGTTCTCGTTCGCCTCCGCCCCGCCGTTCGTGAAGAACGACCTGTTCAGGTTCCCGGGGGCGACCTCGGCGATCAGGCGCGCGAGCTCGCTGCGCTTGTCGTTCGCCATCGGCGGCCCGATCGTGCACAGCCGATCGGCCTGCTCCTTGATCGCCGCGACGATCTTCGGATGCTGGTGGCCGATGTTGACGTTGACCAGCTGCGACGCGAAGTCGAGGTAGCGGTTCCCGTCATAGTCCCAGAAGTAGCAGCCTTCGGCGCCCGCGACGAGCAGCGGCGAAATCGCCGACTGCACCGACCAGGAGTGCAGCACGTATCGCGCATCGTCCTCGCGGACGCGGGCGGCCAGCTCCGCGTTCGACTCGACGGTCGCCATCTGCGAAGCCTAGCGCGGGTACCCTGCGTAGTTCACGCGAGGAGGCTTGAATGACCGAGGTACTGCAGGCGCCGCCCGAGGAGCGCGCCGAGATTTCGCCGATCGGACACTGGATCGGCGGCCGAAGTGTCGAAGGAGCATCGGGCCGGTCGGGCCCGGTCTGGAACCCCGCCACGGGTCAGCAGACCGGCGAGGTGGCGTTCGCCTCGGTCGACGAGGTCGACCGAGCCGTGCAGGCTGCAAAGGAGGCGTTCCCCGCCTGGCGCGCCTTGTCGCTCTCGAAGCGCTCCGAGCTCTTCTTCACGATCCGTGAGCTCTTCCACCAGCGCCGCGAGGAGATCGCGCGCTTCCTCACCGCCGAGCACGGCAAGGTCCTGTCGGACGCGCTCGGGGAGGTGGCCCGCGGCCTCGAAGTGATCGAGCACGCCTGCGGGATCCCGACGCTGCTCAAGGGCAGCTTCTCCGAGCAGGTTTCGACCGGGATCGACGTCTACTCGATCCGCCAGCCGCTCGGCGTCGTTGCCGGCATCACCCCGTTCAACTTCCCGGCGATGGTGCCCATGTGGATGTGGGCCCCGGCGCTCGCCTGCGGGAACACGTTCGTCCTCAAGCCGTCCGAGAAGGACCCATCGGCCTCCCTCTTCACGGCCGAGCTCCTCGAGGAGGCCGGCGTGCCCGACGGCGTCTTCAACGTCGTGCAGGGCGACAAGGTCGCGGTCGACGCGATCCTCGAGCACCCCGACATTGCCGCGGTCTCGTTCGTGGGCTCGACGCCGATCGCCAGGTACATCTACGAGACCGGCTCGAAGAACGGCAAGCGCGTCCAGGCCCTCGGCGGGGCCAAGAACCACATGCTCGTGCTGCCCGACGCCGACATCGACATGGCCGCCGACGCCGCCGTCTCGGCGGGATACGGCTCGGCCGGGGAGCGCTGCATGGCGATCTCGGTCGTGGTCGCAGTCGGCGATGCCGCAGACCCGCTGATCGACGCGATCAAGGCGCGGCTGCCGAAGATCAAGGTCGGTTCCGGCTTCGACCCGGAGTCGGAGATGGGCCCGCTGATCACCCGGGAGCATCGCGACAAGGTCGCCTCGTACCTGGACAGCGGCCCGGCGCAGGGTGCGACGCTCGTCGCCGACGGACGCGAGACGGCACCCGAGGGAGACGGGTTCTTCCTGGGTGCGTCACTCCTCGACAACGTCACTCCGGCGATGGACGCCTACCGCGACGAGATCTTCGGCCCGGTGCTGTCGGTCGTGCGCGCCGGCACCTATGACGAGGCCGTGAAGCTCGTGAACGAAAGCCCGTACGGAAACGGGACAGCGATCTTCACCCGCGACGGCGGCGCCGCGCGGCAGTTCCAGTTCGAGGCCGACGCGGGCATGGTCGGGATCAACGTGCCGATCCCGGTGCCGGTCGCCTACTACTCCTTCGGCGGCTGGAAGTCGTCCCTCTTCGGCGGCGCGCACATCTACGGGCCGGAGGGGATCAACTTCTACACGCGCGGCAAGGTGGTCACCTCGCGCTGGCCCGACCCGGCGACGTCGAAGGTGGATCTGGGATTCCCGCAGACCCGGTGAGCACCGTCATCGGCGTCGCTCTCTTCGACGGCGCCGAGGAGCTGGACTGGGCAGGCCCGTGGGAGGTCCTTGCTGCGTGGTCCAACCAGTGGCCGGAGGACGGCGTCCACGTCTTCACCGTCGCGCAGACAGCCGATGTCGTCACCTGCGCCAAGGGCCTGCGCGTGGTGCCCGATGAGACGTGGGTCAGCGCTCCGCCGATCGACGTCCTCGTCTATCCCGGCGGACGGGGCACCCGGGCGCAGCTGGGCGACGAAGCCATTCGCGGCTGGATCCGCGGGATCTCGGACCGTGGAGCGCTGATCACGAGCGTGTGCACCGGTTCGCTCGTGTTCGCCGACGCAGGCCTTCTGGACGGCCGGCCTGCCACCACGCACTGGGGGTCGTTGGAGGTTCTCCCGACGCTCGGCCGCGACATCGAGGTGCGTCCCGACGATCGCTTCGTGGACGACGGCGAGGTGGTCACCGCGGCGGGCGTCTCGGCCGGCATCGACATGGCGCTCCATCTCGTCGCACGGCTCCATTCGGTCGCGCGCGCGCGCGAGGTACGCCGCTACATCCAGTACGACCCGGACCCGCCGGTCTAAGATCGCCGCAATTCAGCCCGAGGAGGAAGCCGATGAACACCTACGTCATCCTGCGCCGCAACGGCTGGCGCACTGGCGGGGACCTGGAGGAGGCCGCGGCGCGCTCGACGGCCGAGGGGGAGAAGATGGCGGACGACATCCGCTGGATCCGCTCGTACGTGCTCGAGGAGCCGGACGGCAGCGTCGGGACGGTCTGCATCTACCAGGCGACCAGCCCCGAGGCCATTCGCCGGCACGCGGATGCGGCCGATCTGCCCGTGCTCGAGATCATCCCGGTCGCCGACACGGTCCTCGTCCGCGACGACCCCGTCCCGGCGTCGGCCTGAGGGATCTCCAGACGCGCCGGCGCTGTTCGGCCGCGCCGGCGCGCTACCTGGCGTCGGCGGACGCCGACGAGCCGCCGCCAAGCGCCTCGAGGTAACGCTCGTACGCCCGCCGGCGGCGGCGACACTCCGCAAGCTCCGCTTCGAGCCTGGCGATCTCCGGCTCGGCGTCCTCTTCGGCCTCGGGCTCCTCTTCGCCGTCCTCGTCGCCCCAGTCGTTGTAGTACTCGTCGTCGTAGGCCGAGTTCTCTTCGGAGACCTCAGTCGGCCCGCCGAGCGTTTCACGCACGACGGCGGCGTCACTTGGGTCCATCTGCGCGAACGCCGCCTCGTCGACCTGCGACCCGAGCTCCTCCGTGATCACGTCCGCCAGCTGATCGAGCAGCGCGGACTCTCGTTCACGCTCGAATTCGAGCTGCTCGCGAGCCTGATCGCGGCGCCGCCCGCGGGCGATCTCTTCTCTCTCCACGGACGAACGATAATCGGCCTGCGGCGCGGGCGGCGACGTTGGAAATGCGGATTGCATACTGTATGGTCGAGCGCGTGGCGAAGATGCTCCAGGAGCAGGAAACCCTGGTCAAAAATGCGAGTGCCGCCGCCACAGAACTGATTCGCACGGCAATTGTCGACGGGCGTCTCGCGCCGGGCCAGCGGCTGAAAGAGGAGGAGCTCGCACGCGAGCTCGGCATCAGTCGCACACCGATCCGGGAGGCACTCCTGGTCCTCCAGGCCGAGGGGCTCGTCGACGCAGCGCCGAATCGCGGCGCGACGGTCCGCGCGCACACGGCCAAGGACCTCGACGACCTCTACCAGCTGCGCGCACTGCTCGAAGGGTTTGCGGCCAGGAGGGCGGCGACCAGGCTGACCGAGGAAGGGCTGGCCGGACTGCAGGCCAGCTGCGAGCGTTTCGACCGTCTCGGCGGCGACGACGCGCGCGAGATCGTGCGCGAGAACATGGGCTTCCACAACACGATCCTCGAGGCCGCGGCCAGCACGCGCCTGGTCGAGATGGCCCGGAAGACGATCGAGCTGCCGCTCGTCTACAAGTCCTACATCTGGTACTCGCCTGCTCAGCAGCGCATCTCGGCGCACTACCACCACCAGATCACGCGGGCGCTGGCCGCACGCGACGGCGAACGAGCCGAGATGATCATGAAGGAGCACATCTTCGAAGCGCGCGACCTGCTCGTCGCCCACGTCCGCGAGCTCGAGGCGGTCACCGAGTGACCGAGACGGCCGCCGCGCCCGGCCTCGCGCCGCGCGCCGCGGACGGGCCCGGGCCGCTCGCAGGCGTCCGCGTCGTCGAGCTGGGGATGCTCCTCGCGGGGCCGTTCACGGGACGGCTGCTGGGTGACATGGGCGCCGAGATCCTGAAGATCGAGCCGCCGGGCCAGCCGGACCCGCTTCGCGAATGGGGCAAGGCGCGCTACAAGGACCGCTCGCTCTGGTGGCCCGTGCAGTCGCGGAACAAGAAGTGCTGCACGCTCAACCTCCGCACCGAGAAGGGACAGGCGCTGCTCCTGCGGCTCGTCGCAGGGAGCGACGTGCTCGTCGAAAACTTCCGGCCCGGGACGCTCGAGAAATGGAACCTCGGCCCGGACCGCCTCTGGGAGGCAAACCCCCGGCTCGTGATCACGCGCATCTCCGGGTACGGCCAGGACGGGCCGTACGGGCCGCGCGCAGGATTCGCCTCGGTCGCGGAGGCGATGGGCGGGATCCGCTTCATCAACGGCTTTCCCGGCGAGCCGCCGCCTCGAATCCACATCTCACTCGGCGATTCCCTCGCCGGCATGTTCGCCGCGATGGGAACCCTCGCCGCCCTCTACCGGCGCGACTCGTTCGGCGGCGGCCGGGGGCAGGTGATCGACGTGTCGCTGATGGAGGCCTGCTTCGCGCTACTCGAGAGCACCGTCCCGGAGTTCGACCGTCTCGGCATCGTCCGCGGGCCGGCCGGAACCGGACTCAAGGGGGTGGCCCCGTCGAACATCTTCAAGGCGAGCGACGACAAGTGGATGGTGATCGCCGCCAACGCCGACAAGGTCTTCGGCCGGCTCAGCGAGGCGATGGGCCAGCCCGAGCTCGCGGACGACCCGCGCTTCGCCACTCACCTCGCGCGCGGCGAGAACCAGGAGGAGCTCGAAGGGATCGTCGCCGCCTGGGCCGCGCAGCACACGGCGGACGAGATCGACCGGATCCTGAACGAAGCGGGAGTGATCTGTGGTCCGATCTACTCGATCGCGGACATCTTCCAAGACCCACAGTTTCGCGCGCGCGAGATGCTCGTGGAGCACGACGATCCGGAGATCGGACGCTTCATCGGGCCCGGGATCGTGCCGAAGTTCTCGGAGACGCCCGGCGCGGTCAAGTGGTCCGGCCCGTGGCAGGAAGGCAGCCACAACCGCGACGTCTACGGCGGCCTGCTCGGTCTCTCGGACGACGACCTCGCGCAGCTGAAGACGGAGGGCGTCCTGTGAGTGTCGTCATCTGCGACGTCGGGCCGCGCGACGGGCTGCAGAACGACCCGAAGATACTTCCGCCCGAAACCCGCGCCGAGCTCGTAGGGAGGCTCGCAGCCGCCGGCCTCGCGCGGATCGAAGCGGTCAGCTTCGTCAACCCTGCCCGCGTCCCGCAGATGGCGGGCGCCGAGGAGGTCGTGGCGGCGATCGACCGCCGGGAGGGCGTCACCTACGCCGGGCTCGCGCTCAACGAACAGGGTTACGACCGGCTCGCGTCCGCGGGGCTCGACGAAGTCCACTTCGCCTTCGCGGCGAGCGAGACCTTCAACCGCCGGAACCAGAACGCCTCGCCAGAGGAGTCGCTCCAGGCGGCCGCGCGGATCGTCGAGCGCGCGCACGCCGACGGGATCCGCGCGACGGTCACGATCGGCACTTCATTCGGCTGTCCGTTCGAAGGCGCAGTCGATCCGGCTCGTGTCCTCGGCTACGCGGAACAGATCGCGCACGCCGGCGCCGACGAGATCGTCTACGCCGACACCGTCGGCGTCGGCGTCCCCCGCCAGGTCAAGCATCTGGTCGGCGAGTCGGTCGGCCACGGGACGCCGGTCGGCGTCCACCTGCACAACACGCGCAACACCGGTTTCGCGAATGCGTATGCCGCGCTGGAAGCGGGGGCGACCGCACTCGATGCTTCGGTCGGCGGGATCGGCGGCTGCCCGTTCGCGCCCCGCGCGACCGGAAACATCTCCACCGAAGACCTCGTGTACCTGCTCCACGGTGAGGGGGTCGAGACCGGAATCGACCTCGCCGCGCTGATCGGGGTCGCCGAGTGGCTCGAGGGCGTCCTCGGGCGCCAGCTCGAAGGACAGCTCTACCGTGCCGGCGCCTTCGCGCCGGTCGCGGCCTGAGAAACCGAAGGAGGAGCGAATGGCGTACAGGCTCGGGGTCGACGTAGGAGGGACGTTCACCGACCTCTTCCTCGTCGACGACGGGAACGGCGCCGGTGCCGGCCAGCACCGGGTGAAGACACCCTCGACGCCCAACGACCCGTCGGAGGGCGTGCTCAACGGCGTCCGCAGAATCTGCGACGAGGCGGGAATCGCCGTCGGCGAGATCCAGAACATCCTGCACGGGACGACCGTCGCGACGAACGCCGTACTCGAGTCGAAGGGCGCCCGCGTCGGGCTGATCACGACCATGGGCTTCAAGCAGATCCTGCACCTGGCGCGCTCGCAGACTCCGGGGCCGCTCGCGGGCTGGATCATCATGATCAAGCCGGACCCTCCGGCGTCGCTTGCGGACACGCGCGAGGCGATCGAGCGACTGGATCCACGCGGGTCGACGGCGACGCCCGTCGACGAGCAGCAGGTCGAGGGGATCGTTCGCGATCTGGTCGAGTCGGGGGTCGAGACCTTGACCGTCGCACTGATCAACTCGTACGTCAACGGCGCGCACGAGCGGCAGATCGGCGACATCATCGAGCGCCTCTACCCGGGCTTCCCGGTCACGCTCTCGTCCGAGGTCCTCCCGGAGTTCCGCGAGTACGAGCGAGCGCTCACCGCCTGCATGAACTCGTACGTCCGGCCAAGGGTCTCGAACTACGTCAAACGCCTGCAGGAGCAGCTCAACGGGATCGGCGCCAAGGCGGACGTGAACATCCTCCGCTCCGACGCCGGCCTGATGACGAGCGGCGAGGCCGAGCGAAACCCGATCTACGGCGTGCTGTCGGGCCCGTCGGGCGGCGTGGCCGGCGCGCTCTTCGTCGCCCGCAAGGCCGGCTTCGACGACATCCTCACCTTCGACATGGGCGGCACGTCGACCGACGTCGCCCTGTGCCAGAACGGCCAGCCGACGATCGGGCGGGAGACGGCGATCGGGCACTTCCGGATCAAGGTGCCCTCCGTGAACGTCCACACGGTCGGCGCCGGCGGCGGCTCGATCGCGCACGTGCCGGAACTGACGAAGGCGCTTCGCGTCGGGCCGCAGTCGGCGGGGGCCGAGCCCGGCCCTGCCGCCTACGGCAAGGGCGGCACGGAGCCGACGGTCACGGATGCGAACGTCGTTCTCGGCCACCTGCCGCCCCGGCTCCTCGGGGGCGAAATGAAGCTCGACGCCGAAGCTGCACGCAGCTCGGTGCAGAAGGTCGCGGACGCGATGGGCCTCGATTCCGTCGAGCAGGCGGCCGAGGGCATCCTCGCCATCGTCAACGAGAACATGGCGGGCGCCCTGCGCCTCGTCTCGGTGCAGCGCGGGCACGACCCACGCGACTTCGCACTCGTCGCCTACGGCGGCGCCGGGCCGCTGCACGCGAATGCACTGGCGAAGCTGATGGGGTCGTTCCCCGTGATCGTCCCCCCCGCGCCCGGGCTGCTGTGCGCGATCGGCGACCTCGTCGCCGACTTCCGCGACGAGTTCGCGCAGACGTACATCCGGCTACTGTCCGACGCGAGCGGGGCTGAGGTCGGCGAGATCCTGGACGGGCTCGGAGAGCGGGCGACCGCGTGGCTCGACGGGGAGGGGATCGAAGAGGAGGCGCAGGGAATCGCCTACTCCGCCGACATGCGCTACCACCGGCAGGGCTACGAGATCCCGGTCGTCGTCGCGCCGGACGAGGTTCGCGACGGGAGCCTGGCCGAGCTCGAGGAGCGCTTCAACCTCCTGCACGAGCAGCTCTACGGGTTCCGGATGCCCGGGACGGCGGCTGAGATCGTCAATCTGCGCGCAGTCGGCTACGGCACGATCGCCAAGCCCGAGCTGCCGACGGCCGAGCTCTCCTCCGAGGACGCCTCGAGCGCCGTGGTCGACGAGCACGACGTGACCTTCGACGGCGAGCGCGTGCCGACGAAGATCTACGATCGAGCGCTGCTCCGGCCCGGCGCGACGCTGGCGGGGCCGGCGATCGTGACCGAGTTCGACTCCACGACCGTGGTGCTACCGGGCTATCGAGCCGCCGTCGACCGCAACTTCAACATCCTGATCACCCCCAGCGACTGAGCGAGGAGAAATGGCAGTCACCGAAGAGCTCCGCATCGCCGAGATCCCCGACCTCGAGGTCGATCCGATCACGCTCGACATCATCGAAGGGGCGCTGAAGAGCGCGCGCTTCGAGATGGACGCCGTCCTCTTCCGCTCGGCGATGAGCCCGGTCATCCGCGAGCAGCATGACGAGTTCCCGATGATCACCGACCCCCGCGGCCGGATGGTCGTGGGGCAGTTCGGCGCCTACATCAACGAGATGATGGAGACCTGGGACCGGGGCGTGTACCCGGGCGACGTGATCCTGACCTCGGACCCGTTCAAGTGCTCCGCCTCGATCTCGCACACGAACGACTGGCTCGTCCTGCTGCCGATCTTCTACGACGGCGAGCTCGTCGGGTGGTCGTCCCAGTTCGGCCACCAGATGGACGCCGGCGGGCCGCTGCCCGGGTCGCTGCCCACGGGGGCAAAGACGATCTTCGAGGAAGGGATCATCATCCCGCCGCTCAAGATCCTCGAGCGCGGCGTCCCGCAGGAGGACGTCCTCCGCCTGATCTTGAACAACGTCCGTCTGCCGGAGATGAACCGCGCCGACCTGTTCGCGATCGTCGCAGGCTGCCGCGCGGGCGAGAAGCGCGTGATGGAGCTTTGCGAGCGCTTCGGCAAGGAGACGTACCTGGCCGCGCTCCAGGCGCTGCTCGACCGCACACACGAGGCGATGCGCAAGCTGATCCAGGTCGCGATCCCGGAAGAGCCGCAATCCTTCGAGGACTGGATCGACGACGACGGCCTCGGCAACGGGCCGTACAAGATGAAGCTGACGATCTGGCGTGAGGGCGACCACGCCTTCTTCGACTGGTCGGGAACCGACCCTCAGGCCGTCGGCCCGATCAACTTCTACCTCTCGGAAGGCATGTTCAAGATGTTCATCGGGATCTACCTGATCATGGTCAACGATCCCCAGATCCTCTTCAACGACGGCTTCTATCCGCTCCTCCACGTCGTGATGCCGGAGGGGAGCCTGCTGCGGCCGCGCTTCCCCGCCGCCCTCGGGTGCCGCACGCACGCCCTCGCCCGCCAGTTCGACGTCCTCGGCGGGGCGCTCGTCAAGCAGGCGCCGGAGCTGAACACGGCCGCCGGCTACGGGACGAGCCCGTACATGCTCTATTCCGGCTGGGACGACAAGGGCGAGTTCTTCTACGCCATGGAGATCCTCTACGGCGGCATCCCGGGTCGCCCGATCGGGGACGGCATGGACGGCCACTCGTGGTGGCCGCTGTTCGAGAACATCCCGACCGAATACCTCGAGGCGTACTACCCGCTGCGCATCGACGGCTACACGACCGTCACCGACTCGGGCGGCGCCGGCTTCCACCGCGGCGGCAACGGCGTCGAGAAGCGGTACGTCTACCTCGAGCCCGGCGAGATCTCGATCCACGACGACCGCTGGCTGACCCGTCCCTGGGGCGTGCTCGGCGGCGAGCCCGGCGGGCGCTCCGAGAAGATCCTGCGCCGCGTGGACGGCACCGAGGAGCGACTTCCCTCGAAGTGCGACCAGATCGTCGTCGAGCCCGGCGACATGCTCATCCACCGCACCGCCGGGGGCGGCGGCTGGAAGGACCGGCTGGACCGGCCCGTCGACGCGGTCGTCCGCGACGTCTCGTTCGGGCTCGTCTCCCGGGAGAAAGCGCAAAGCTCGTACGGCGTCGTGCTGAACGAGGACGGGAGCGCCGACGCCGAGGCGACCGAGGCGGAGCGCGCACGCCAGCGCGAGGAGCGCGGCGAGCCGCTGTCGTTCGACTTCGGGCCGCCGCTCGAGGAGGTGCTCGCGTGCTGCAAGGAGGAGACAGGGCTCGACCCGCCTGCGCCGGCCAAGCCGCTCCGGTGGTCGCCGCTCGAGCCCGGGGACGAGGCGCTTGCTCGCGTCCGCAGCGGGGACGGCATTCCCGACCCCACGGGCGAGTGAAGGACGACGGTTTTCACGGGCGCGCGGGCTTCGGCCGGCGCCCGGCACTCGTCGTCGTCGACGTCAACATCGGCTTCACCGATCCGGAATCGCCGCTCGTGTGCGACCTCGATGGGGTCGTCGAGGCGATCGCGCGGCTGCTCGAGGAGGCGCGTCGAGCGGGCATCCCCGTCGTCTTCACGACGGTCGCCTACGACGAGGCCGCGAAGGAGGCGGCCGCGGTCTTCATCGACAAGGTGCCTGCGCTGCTGACGCTGGAGGCGGGCAGCCGCTGGGTCGAGATCGACCCGCGGATCGCGCCGCTCCCCCACGAACCCGTGCTGACGAAGCTGTTCGCCTCAGCATTCTTCGGTACCTCACTCGCAGAGCTCCTCGCGGGGGCGGGCTGCGACAGCCTGATCGTTACGGGCGCGTCCACCTCGGGCTGCATCCGCGCGACCGTCGTCGACGCTCTCCAGCACGGCTACCGGCCGATCGTGCCGCGGGAGGCCGTGGGCGACCGAAACCACGCGGCGCACGAGGCAAACCTCTTCGACATCGATGCCAAGTACGGCGACATCGTCTCCATCGAGGAGGCGATCGAACACCTGGGCGCCCTGGCGGCGGTGGCGCGATGATCGTGCGCGACGCCGGCGACGCCTGGCAGGTCGTCCTCCAGACCGACCACGCCGACCTCTCTGCCGCGTTCGCGCGCGCGTGGAGCGATCAGGGCCCAGAACACGATTCGCTCGTCACCGCGGCCGAGCGCCACGACGACGGGTGGGCGGTCTGGGAGCAGGCCCCGCGGACCGACCCGGACGGCAAGCCGGTCACCTTCCTCGAGGTCGACGTCCGTTCGCACCTCGCGTTCTACCGGGCGGGAATCGCAGCGATCACCGAACAGGACCCCCACGCCGGGCTGCTCGTCTCGATGCACGGAGCAGGCATCTACAAGCAGCGCTACGGGCTCGATCCGGGGCTCGGGCTCGCGCGTGCAGCCGAGGCCCAGGAGGAGGTCGACGCGTTCGTGGCCGAGCAGGAGGCGAAGTTCGGAGGCGACCCCGGCGAGCACCGCGGCGAGTACGAGCTCCTTCAGCTCTACGACCGGCTGTCGCTCTACTTCTGCATGCGGGACGTGGAGAAGGGCGAGGCCGCCGAGCTCCAGGGCTACCGGCTCGAGCCGATCGCGCCCTGGCACGTGCGGATGGCCCCGTACCCGTTCGGCGAGAGCCCTGCGCGCTTCTCGCTCCTACGGCGCGTGCTCGCGAAGAGCGTCCGCACAGACGTGCTCGGGACGGAGCCCGAGCGCGTCGAGATCACGATCGAGCGTTAGCCCTCGACGATGCCCACCGCCCGCACGGGCGAGCCGTACGCCGTTTCGAGCCGGAGCGGGAACCCGTAGAAGCGGAAGCGCTGGTTCAACACCTCGGTCAGGTTGTTCAGGTTCTCGTAGTGGGTCAGTCCGCGCTCGGCGCACGCCTTGTGGGTCGGGTATTCGTCCGTCAGGTAGACGAGGTCAGGGCTGATCGTCTCGACGCCGAAGATCTTCACGCCGCGATCCGCCATCCAGTGCACGGCTTCGGCCGAGATGCCGGCGAAGCCGTCGAGGAAGGCGGGCGTCCCGGCCGTGCGGTTGTAGTGGTCTGAGCAGAAGAGCAGGACGTCGCCCTCGTTCAGCTCCTGCCCGGAGGCATCGACCGCCTGCTCTACCTCGCCGGCCGTGACGTCGTGGCCCTTCGGGTAGGCGCGGATGTCGACGCAGAGGGCGTCGCCGCAGAAGGTGTCGAGCGGCATCTCGGCGATCGCCGCGCCGCCCTTCGAGTAGTGACCGAACGCGTCGACGTGGGTCGCCGCGTGGTTCGAGGTGATGATGATCTCGGCGCTGAACGAGGGCCTTCCGGGCGGCGCGTCCGTGTGCTCGATGTGCCGCAGGATCTGCGTCGGCGGGAAGAACGGGTGGAGCTGCGACTCCCGGGAAAGCGGTTGGGAGAGATCGATGACGCGCCCCGCCATGGCTACTCCTTTCCGGCCAGGTCCTTGCAGACCTGGACGATCCTGGGCACGACCGCGGCGACCATCCGGTCGCCCAGTTCCCGCCCGGCCCTGGTCGCGTCGCCGACGACCCCGGACGGCGTGATGTCGCGGAGCATGTCCATCGGCACGATCACGCCGGGCCCCTTGGGGCGCATCTCGTAGCGTCCGAGCGACGTCCAGGGAAGCCCCGCCTCCCGGACCGCAGAGCCGCGGTCGTAGGCGTCGCGCGTTGCGCGATCGGGATAGACGGTCTGCCCGAGCGCCATCGCCAGCGACGTCTCGGCCTCCTCGGCGTGGATCATCGGCCCCTCGACGTCCGCGAGCACGTCGCTCGCGAGGTCCCACCACTGGGCGAGGAAGACGCGGCGACCCGTCGTCTCGAAGTAGTGGTTCACGGCGACGGTCAGCGCCGCGATGTTGCCGCCGTGCCCGTTGACGGCGACGAGGTTCTCGAAGCCGTGGTGGGCGAGCGAGTCGCAGATCTCCCCGAAGACCTGGAGAAACGTGGTCGTCGAGAGCCGCATGCTCCCCGGGAACTGCATGTGGTACCAGGAGAGCGTCACGTTCAGCGTCGGCGCGACCAGGAGCTCGACGCCCTCCCCCTCCCCGAGCTCGGCGGCGCGGGCGCAGAGCGAGCGGGCGATCACACAGTCGGTGTCGAGCGGCAGGTGGTGACCGTGCTGCTCGGTCGTCCCGATCGGGATCAGCACGGCGTCGACGCCGCGCGCGATCGCGGCCTCGACCTCGGGCCAGGTCAAACGCTCGATGAACCGTTCGGCGATGCGGCGAGTCTGACGTGCCGCGGCGACGCTTTCAACGGATGTCTGACATCTGAGATAGTCACCCTCAGGCGGAAAGGAGGCAGGGGCGATGGAGGGCAAGGCGCAGGTCAACGGGATCGACCTCTGGTACCGGATCACGGGCGAGGGCGAGCCGGTCTTTCAGATCCACGGGGCAGGGTTCGGGCACTTCAACTTCGATCCGGCCACACCCGAGCTGTCGAAGCATTTCCGGGTCGTCGACTACGACCTGCGCGGCTACGGCGCATCCGACCGGCCGGTGCAGGACTACGAGATGGAGGTCTGGGCCGACGACCTGGCCGGGCTGATGGACGCGCTCGAGGTGGACGAGGCCCATGTCCACGGGACGTCGATGGGCGGGATGATCGCGATCGCGTTCGCCGGCAAGTACCCGGAGCGGACGACATCGGTCGTGATCAACTGCGCCGCCGCGAAGCTCGGCGTCACCGGCCGGCTGATCTTCAAGAACTGGATCGACATCGCGCTTCTCGACCCGGACGGGCCGGGGAGCCGCCTCCTCGCGGAGCTGATCACCTGGCAGGCGCTCTCGAAGCGATTCCTCGAGGAGCAGGACGCGACCGGGCTGACGGATCTGATCCAACGGATCCTGCGCGACTCGAACCGGATCGAGGTCTTCACGGCGGCCTGCCAGGCGATGTGCGACATGGATCTACGGCCCTGGCTGCCGCGGATCACCTCGCCGGCGCTCGTCCTCGGGGGAGACGAGGACGTGATGACGCCGTGGGACCAGGGGCCGGAGGGCGCCGGGCAGGAGGCGATCTTCGCAGGCATCCCGAACGCGGAGAAGCACGTCATCGTCGGCTCGAACCACTCGACGATCTTCGACAACTCGGCGGAGCACAACCGGGTGGTGATCGACTTCTTCAAGCGCCACAGCCGGGCGGCGGCGCCCGCCCGGGCCGGAGCCGTAACGGCGTAGCGCATGCCGACGGTCGAGGAATTCGGGGTCGAGCCGATCCCGGCCGAGCTGCGGACGGTCGGCTGGCGCGACCTGTTCGCGATCAACTTCACCTTCTTCTTGAACCCCGTGATGTACGTCCTCGGCGCGCTCGCCGTCGTCGACGGCGGCCTGCCGCTGTGGTGGGCGGTCGCCGCGATGGTGATCGGCCAGGCGCTCGCGTTCGCGCTCCTGGTCGTCGTCGCCGAGCCCGGAGTCGACCAGGGCCTGCCCGGTCAGGTGGCCATGCGGGCGACCTTCGGCTTCTGGGGCGCGCGAGCGCTCACCTCGCCGTACCGGATGGTGGCTGCGACGTACTGGTTCGCGGCGCAGGCGCTGGCCGGCTCGCTCGGGATCCAGGCGATCTTCCTCGCGATCAGCGGCCACCGCCTTTCACTCGTGCCGGTCGCGCTCGCGCTCGGAGCGTTCCACGCGATCCTCGCCGTGCTCGGCTTCGACGTCATGCGCTACGTGCTCCGGGTCGTGCTGCCCTTGTCGCTCGCCTTCACCGGCGTCCTCGTCGGCCTCTACATCGCCTCCGACGACCCGCGGTACGCGGTCGGCCGTGTCTTCCACTCGCCCGACCAGCACCTCACCTGGGCGGGCCTTGCCACCTACGTGACGGTGATGTGCGGGGCATCCCTGACGCTCGTCACGAGCGTCGCCGACTTCTGCCGCTACACGCCCACGCGCCGCGACATGCGAATCGGCCTCGCCGCCTCGGCCCTCCTCTCGGCCGTCGTAACGACCTTCGTCGGCGGCTATGCCGCGGCCGCGACGGGCGAGGTGAACCCCTTCATCGCGGTCGCAGAGCTGACCCGGAACAACGTCCTGCTGGTGCTTCTGCTGATCGCGATCGTCGTCCAGGGCATCGCGGCCAACATCACGAACGTGTATACAGCCGGGCTCTCGCTCGTGAATGCCCTGCCTGTGCTCGGCCGGTTACGGGCGACGATCCTCGTCGCGGCCGGCGCGGTCGCCCTCGCGGCATTCCCCGACCTGATCGAGCAGGCGCAGCGCTGGATCGTCCACCTCGGGAACGTCGCGTCACCGCTCGCCGGCGTCGTCCTCGCGGACTACGTCGTCCGCAAGCGCCGGCGGATCGACGTGCCGGCGCTCTTCGACCCTTCCGGGCCGTACCGTTACGTCAACGGGGTCAGCGTCGCGGCCGTGGCGGCGGTCGCCGCCGGCGTCGGCGTCTACAACGCGGTTCCGCACTCCTGGCTGAAGGTCGCGTGGGGCCTCGCCGCCGGTGGGGCGTGCTATCTCGCGCTGGCCGGGCTCGAGCGAACGCCGCGTCCACGCGAATCGGTCGAACCTGCTCTGAAGAAGGTCATTTGACTCGGCGAACGCGCGGTTGTATACACACTCCATCCTCTGTCAGGGCGCGACACCACGGTCGGATGAGGGCGTCCACGGGCGGACGCCGGAGAGTGGCTGGCGCTCGGAGGCGACGTCCTCACATTGAGCGGCGGGGGGAAAGGAGAGCGGTGTATGAGTGAGCTCGAGGAGTTCGATTCGAACGAGCACGCGAAGCAGCTCGGGTACAACAGGGAGCTCGGCCACGGAGACTTCTCCGAGCGCGAGGTGATCCAGGACGAAGAGCAGCGCGGGATGTCCCGGCGCGACCTGTTCGTCAAGGGCGCGGTCGGCGTGGCCGCGGTCAGCAGTCTCGGCGCCCTCGCGGGACGGGCCGCTGCGGCTCCGGCGGCGAGCGGCAAGTTCACCGGCACGCTGCGGGTGATCTCGCTGGGCGTCGAATTCCCGACGCCCGAGGTCGCGAAGCGGATCAAGCAAGACCTCGGGTTCTCGGTTGCCATCACGGCGACCGATCCGGTAACCGAGGCGCAGAAGGCGATCACGGCCCCGGAGACGTTCGACATCTTCGGCGGCTACAACTACCAGGACATTCAGGCCTGGTCAGCGCACAACCTGCTCCCGATCGACACGACGAAGATCCATGCGTGGAACCAGCTCTACAAGCTGTTCGCCTGGGGCAAGGTCCATCCCGGCTCAGGGAGCGAGACATACGGCGACGGCGATGCACCATTCCGCGCGCTCTTCCTCAAGCAGGGGACGAGCGGCCTGCCCCTGACACGGGAGGCCCCGAAGGCGAACAAGGACATCGTGCAGTGGATCGACGAGAAGACCGGCAAGCCGCACACGTCCAACATGCCGCGTTACATCGTCGGAACCCCGGCCCACTTCAACGCCGACTCGGTCGGATACAACGCCGACGTCATCAAAAAGCAGCCGAATCAGGTCGGCTGGCAGGAGCTCTTGAACTCGAAGTGGAAGGGCAAGGTCGGGCTGCTGAAGGATCCGGGCATCGTGATGCAGGACATCGGCAATGCGACCAAGGCGCTCGGGATCTTCAAGCCCAAGGACATGGGCAACATGACGATCGCCGAGATCGACCGCGTCGTGAAGATCGCGACGAAGTACAAGAAGGCCGGTCAGTTCCGCGCCTACTGGGCCAACTTCAACGAGTCGGTCAACCTGATGGCCTCGAAGGAGGTCGTGCTCGAGTCGATGTGGTCGCCGGCCGTGGCGCTACTGGTAGCGCAGGGCGTCAACGTCAAGTACGCGGCCCCGCCCACGGGTTTCCGCGGGTGGTGCAGCTCGAACGGGATCGCCGCCCATGTGGCGAAGGATCCCGCCAAGCTGCAGGCCTGCTACGACTACCTGAACTGGATGTACAGCGGCTGGCTCGGTGCCACGATCATGCGGCAGGGCTACTACATCGGGAACGGGGCGACGCTCTTGAGCTGGATCAAGTCCCACCCGAACGAGAAGGCCGGTGGCATTCCGTTCAAGGCCGACGAGTACGACTTCTGGTACAACGGCAAGCGGGCGACGCGCGACCTGCCCGGAATCACCGGCAAGGTCGGGGACATCAAGAAGGGCTCCGTTCGAGACGGCGGCTCGTTCACGCAACGCATCGGCCACTACTCGTCCTGGAACTCGTACTTCACGAACAGCACGTTCCAGATCAAACGTTGGAACGACTTCCTCAGCGCCTAGGACTCCATGCCTGAGGATGTCGCTCGTTCGAGCACAGTGGGGGCGGCGGAAGCCGCCCCCACTGTTCCGTCGGAATCAGGGCTCGATCTGATCAACCTCACGAAGGACTTCCCCGGCGGCACGATCGCCGTGGACGACGTCAACCTGCACGTCGATCACGGCGAGTACGTCGTCTTGCTCGGGCCGTCGGGCTGTGGCAAGACCACGACGCTCCGCATGATCGGGGGGCACGAGATCCCGAGCGGTGGAGACATCGTCCTCGATGGGCAATCTCTTGTCGACCTGCCCCCTCATCGGCGGCCGACGACGACGGTCTTCCAGCACTTCGCGCTCTTTCCGCATCGCAGCGTGCTCGACAACGTCGCGTTCGGGCTGAAGATGGAAAGGGTGCCGAGGGAAGAGCGGCGCCGACGCGCGATGGAAGCGCTCGAGATGGTTGGTCTGACCGAGCTCTCGCAGCGGAAGCCGCGGGCGCTCTCGGGCGGCCAGCAGCAGCGCGTCGCGCTCGCGCGTGTCCTCGTCACCAAGCCGAAGGCGCTGCTCCTCGACGAGCCCCTCGGCGACCTCGACCGGCTGCTCCAACTGCGCATGCGAGTCGAGCTCCGGAACCTGCAGCGCCAGCTCGGGCTGATGTTCATCCACGTGACGCACAACCAGGAAGAGGCGCTCTCGATGGCCGACCGAATCGTGGTCATGAACGAGGCCCGCATCCAGCAGGTGGCCGACCCGCTGACGATCGCGACCAAGCCGGCGACGGAGCTCGTCGCGCGGTTCATGGGCGACAACAACATCATCCGCGGCAAGATCGTCGAGCGAGTGGGCGATCGCGTCGTGGTCGTGGACGAGCACGGGGTTAAGGCGAGCGTGATGGCACCCGGCGACACCCGCAAGGTCGGAGACACAACGCTGGTCTCGATTCGTGCAGTGGCCGTCCGGATCGACGAGGGCGGAACTCCCAACGGCGTCAACACCGCGGAATGCGAGATCGTCTTCGTCGAGTTCCTCGGCGATCTCGTCAAGCTGCACCTCGCCGTCGGCGGCGAACGGCGGCTCGCAAAGGTCGCCGGCGACCAATATCCAACGCTCCGCGGGCGCGAGGGAGAACGCGTCCGGATCGCCTGGGAGGAAGAGGATGTCCAGCTCCTCTCCGACTGAGCCCCAGATCGACGTCGCCGTCCTCGAGGAAGCCGCGACCATCGAGGACTCGAAGGCGGCCGAGCGGGCGCTGGGCGAGGTGCAGGCGCGCCGGGGCGGAGGCGGCTGGGTGACCCTCGCGTGGGGGCTGCCGGGCTTCGTCTGGCTTGCCTTCTACCTCGTCGCGCCGCTCGTCTTCATCATCTTGGTCAGCTTCTGGACGCGAACCGATACCGGGTTCGACCGCGTCTGGACCTTCTCGAACTACGGCGACCTGCTCCACCCCTTCAGCCTGGACAACTCGTACTGGAAGAACATGCTGACGTCGTTCGAGACGTCTGTGATCGCGGTGGCGGCCTGCCTCGTCTTCGGGTTCCCCGTCGCGTACTTCCTCGCGCTGAAGGTCCAGAAGCTCCAGAACCAGATCGCGCTCTTCATCATCGCGCTCGCGCCGTTCTGGACAAGCTTCCTGACGCGGTCGGTCGCCTGGGCGTACCCCCTGATGGGCCGGGAGGGCGCCCTGAACCAGTTCCTGCTCAAGCTGCACATCGTCAACGAGCCCGTCAGCGCGTTCGGCTTCTCGACGCTCTCCGTCCGGCTCGCGATGATCCAGCTCTACATCCTCTTCATGGTCACGCCGCTGTTCTTCCTGCTCGGGCAGGTCGACCGATACGCACTCGAGGCCGCCCGGGATCTGGGAGGGAACTGGTTCCAGACGTTCAGAGAGGTGATCCTGCCGCAGACGATGCCCGGCATCGTGATCGGCTCGATCTTTATCTTCGTCCTGACGATGGGCGAGTACGGGACCGTGACCGTGATCGGGCAGGGCGCCGTGTCCTCGGTCGGCACGTACATCCAGCAGCAGGTGCTGGGGATCCAGTACCCGCAAGGAGCTGCGTCCGCAGTCCTGCTCGTCATCGCTCTCCTCTTGGGCGTCTTCGTGATCACCCGGTTCGCCAATCTCCGAGAGGAGCTCTGAGGTGACGACCACGACGGTCAACGCTGCGACCTCGGCACGCCAACAGGACCGGGTGATCCAGCGGGCCCTGAAACCGCGGCGCGACTGGGCCAAGTGGGGGCTCGCCACCTACTTCGTGATCTTCCTGATCTTCCTCTACGCGCCGATGATCCTGATGGCCATCCTCTCCTTCCAGGGCTACTACGGCGGCGTGACGTTCCCCTTCAAGGGGCCGGCCGGCATCTTCTGGTGGCGCTCCATCTTCGAGAGCCAGGTCGGCGGGATCTTCACGCACGCCTCCGATATCTCTGCGGCAGGCCGCCGTTCCCTCTGGATCAGCCTCGCAGCCGGGGTCGTCGTCGCGTTCTTCTCCTTCACGATCTCGATGGCGTTCCGCCGCCGCTTCCGGGGAGACGGCATCGCGTTCTACGTGATCATGCTGGCGCTGATGACGCCGGGCTTCCTGCTGGGCCTGGGAACGCAGCTGCTGTGGAAGGCGATGGGCGTGCATACGAGTCTCTGGCTCAGCGCACTCGGCGCGAACACCGTGTGGGGAATTCCCTTCGGATTCCTCGTCATGCTCGCCGTCTGGAATCGCTACGACGAGCACATCGAGGAGGCGGCCCGCGACCTCGGCGCCAACCTGCTGACGACCTTCCGCGAGGTGACGCTGCCGCTCGTCTGGACCGGCATTTTCGGCGCGGCGCTGTTCGGGTTCACGCTGACGTGGAACGACTTCGACCGGACCGTCCTCCTCGTCCTCGACAACACGCTCCCGCTCGAGATCGTCGGGCTGATCCAGGCTTCCGCGATCCGTCCCGACCTCTACGCGCTCGGGACAGCCACCACGCTGGTGACGCTGGCTCTCATCTTCGGCGCGCTTATCGTCGTCGCCGTCAGGCTGCGGATGCGCGGCCGCCGGGTCGAGCGGATCGAGGAGGAGCTTGGCCTCGAAGGTGCGATCGATGCGGAGGCCGCTGCCGCCGTGAGTGCCGAGTAGGCCCGTGCTCAGGGCGGGGCTCGCGGCCGCCGTCCTGATCCTGACGGCCGGCGCCACTGCCTCCACTCCGGGGCGAGACGTCAACGTCTCCCGCCTGGAGGGACCGCAGAGCAATCCGACGATCACGGCGGATCCGAGGAACCCGGACGTCCTGCTCGCCGGATCGAACAGCCTGCTCGAAGGGGCGGAGCGCTACTACAGCTCGACCGACGCCGGGCTCTCCTGGACGACGGAAACCGTCACCCCTCCGATGGTGGACGTCCGCAGCTCATGCCCATCCGATCCCGGGGTCGCCATCGATCGGGCAGGAACTCAGTATTTCTCCTTCGACCGCGTGACGCCGTGCACGCCGGAGGCGCCGTCGAAGGTCTATGTCACGACCCGCGAGGGCCCGAACGGCACCTGGTCGGCACCGGTGCTCGTGGCCAAGCTGGGGTCGGCGCGCCAGGACGACAAGCCGGCGATTGCCGTCGACAACTCACCGATCAGCCCGCACCGCGGCCGCGTCTACGCCTCCTGGGCGCGCGTCTCCCGGCGAGTCGTCTACTCGATCGTCCTCAGCTACTCGGACGACCGGGGCCGGACGTGGTCACGCCCGGTCAAGGTGAACAGCATCGGAGACGAGCTCAACTACGCGAGCATCGGCGTGGCGAGGAACGGGACGGTCTACGTCGCCTGGACGGACTCGTCGCACTACGCGGTCGAGATCGCACGCTCGACGGACGGTGGCCGGCGGTTCGGTCCGCAGCACAAGATTGCGGCGTTCGAGGTGATCCCGATCCCTCACTGCGGGATCGGGATCGTCGTTCGCGCCGAGCCACGCTCGTGCATCCAGGCGAACCCGACCGTCTCGGTGGACGCGTCGGGCGGGAGATACTCAGGCCGGGTGTACGTCAGCTACACGGGCACCGACTTCACCGGGGACGGGGGCGCGGCGCTAACGACGTTCGACAGCCGGCTGAAGGCGATCGCGGGCTACCCCGTGCTCAACCATCACCGAGTGGTCGTGCGCGCGCCCGGCTGGGCGACTTCCGACCAGTTCTGGCCGCAGTCCGCGGTCGACCAGTCGACCGGAACACTCTGGCTTTGCTTCTACGACAGCGCCGGCGACCGCGGCAGAACGAAGGTCTACTACTCGTGCAGCGCCTCCCGCGACGGGGGGCAGACCTGGGAGAGGGTCGTGCGAGCGGCGACCGCGGCGTCGGACGAAACGCAGCCGGGCGCCCACCAGTACGGCTACTACGAGGGGCTCGCTGCAGCCGGCGGTGTCGCGCATCCGATCTGGACGGACACGCGCGACCTCCGGAAGCTCAGCGAGGAGATCTACACCAGGCGCCTCACCCTCGCCGACCTACGCTAGTTTTTGTGCGCCGTGACCGGCCGCGCGTCGCCGCTCCGCGGATAGCGCTGCGCGAAGTCGTCGGCGATCTCGTCCATCTTCGACCAGCGGATCCCTTCGTGCCCGGAGATGTGCTCGATCAGGCGCTCGAGCATCAGGATCACCTGGGGCCGCCCGGCAACGTCGGGATGCACCGTCATGGCGAAAACGGCGTAGTCCTCCTCGCGGTAGACGTAATCGAACTGGTCCCGCCAGAGCTCCTCGATGTCGTGCGGGTTGACGAAGCCGTGGCTGTTCGGCGCCGCCTTGATGAACATCATCGGCGGCAGATCGTCCAGGTGCCAGCTCGCCGGCACCTCGATCAGGTCGGTCTCCTCGCCGCGCTGGAGCGGCTTCATCCACTCCTCGGGCCTCTTCGAGTAGTCGATCTTCGTCCAGCTGTCGCCGACGCGCACGTAGTACGGATGGAAGTCGCGGTGCATGAGGCTGTGGTCGTACTTGATGCCGTGCTTGAGCAGCAGCTCGTTCGTGACGTTCGAGAACTCCCACCACGGCGCGACGTAGCCCGTCGGCCGGCGTCCGCAGACGCCCTCGATCAGGCCGATGCACTTGACGAGGATTGTCTCCTCCTGCTCGGGAGTCATCGAGATCGGGTTCTCGTGCGAGTACCCGTGCATGCCGATCTCGTGGCCGGCTTCGACGACCAGCTGGGTCTCCTCCGGAAAGGTCTCGATCGAGTGTCCCGGGATGAACCAGGTGGTCTTCATGTCGTACCTGTCGAACAGCTTCAGCAGCCGCCGCGTTCCGACCTCGCCGGCAAACATGCCTCTGGAGATGTCGTCCGGCGAGTCCTCGCCGCCGTAGGAGCCGAGCCAGCCGGCCACCGCGTCGACGTCGACCCCGATCGAGCAGAAGATCTCCTTCGCCATCTCGCCCCTCCCTTGTCGGCCTTGCATGCGAACCTAAAGGAATGTGCGTCCTCTGTGGGGTCCTGCTCAATGAGCACTGGGCGGAGCAGGAAGGCGGGCGTCGCGGGCGCGTCTTCCGCGTGCGGTTGATCAACCGCGTGCTGGCGTTCTACGGGCTGCGGCTGGACGATTGGGCCGGACGCGTGTGGACGCTCAGAGACGCCAAGGGGCGCTCGGTGGTGGTCGCGGACCTCGGTTCGCTCTGGGGCGAGGCGGAGCGCCTGGCGGGGCGCCGGCTCGATCCGCTCGACCCGGAGCTCCAGACGTCACTGTGAAGACGCCGGTCACGCTCGTCACCGGCTACCTGGGGAGCGGGAAGACGACGCTCGTCTCGCGGCTCCTCGCGCACCCCGACCTCGGGGACACGGCCGTGATCGTGAACGAGCTCGGCGAGGTCGGGATCGACCATCACCTCCTGCGCCGGGTCGACGAGCGCACGGTCCTGCTCCGCAACGGCTGCGTCTGCTGCGCGCTCCGCGGCGACCTCGCCGACGAGCTGCGCGACCTGGTCGCGCGCCGCGATCGCGGCGAGGTCCCTCCGTTCCGGCGCGTCGTCATCGAGACCACGGGCCTGGCGGACCCGTCGCCGATCGTCTACACGCTCCTCTCCGAGCCGCTGGTCAAGCACCACTACCGGCTGGACGGCGTCGTGGCCACGATCGACGCGCAGCACGGGCTGCGCGGGGACGAGTCGGTGAAGCAGGCCGCCGTCGCCGACCGGCTCGTCGTCACGAAGATCGACCTCGCCGACGCCTCACCGGTGACGGAGCGCCTGCGGCGCTTGAACCCCGGCGCGACGATCGTGGAAGCGGCGTTCGGCGACGTCGAGCCGGACGACCTGCTCGGCGGATCGGAGCGTGACCCGCGCGACCTCGTGTACGACGAATCGCACGCGCATGCCGACGAGGTGCGCGCGTGCTGCCTGACCTTCGACGAGCCGCTGGACTGGATCGCCTTCGGGATCTGGCTGACCATGCTCTTGCAGGCCCGCGGAGAAGACGTCCTGCGCGTGAAGGGCCTGCTGAACGTCGGCGCCGGAGGGCCGCTCGTGATCAACGGCGTCCAGCACGTCGTGCATCCGCCCGAGCACCTCGCGGGCTGGCCGGACCGGGACCATCGCTCGCGCGTCGTCTTCATCGGGCGGGGGTTCACGCGGGAAGAGCTCGAGCACTCGCTGGCGGCGTTCAACACCGCAGCCACGACTGCCTGACGAGCCGCTGCGCCGCGGTCGCGAACGGCACGGTGCCAGGCACGGTGCCAGGCTCGGTGCCAGGCACCGTGCGCCGCAAACGCGCTCGTGGAACGGCCTCCTGACCCTTCCGAACATGTCGGCGCAACCTGGCCGCTTCGGACACGGCTGGGCACCCGCTCTCGCTAGTACGAGCGCGGCATGTCGAGCACGTGCTGGCCGAGGTAGGCCAGGACGAGGTTGTTCGAGATCGGCGCGATCGAGTACAGCCGCGTCTCGCGGAACTTTCGCTCCACGTCGTACTCCTCGGCGAAGCCGAAGCCGCCGTGGGCGTCCAGGCACGCGTTCGCGGCGGCCCATGACGCCTCCGAGCCCAGCAGCTTGGCCATGTTCGCCTCCGCGCCGCAGGGCAGGCCCTGCTCGAAAAGCCAGGCCGCCTTGTAGCGGACGAGGTCGGCCGCCTCGATCGCGGCGTGCGCGCGGGCGATCGGGAACTGGACGCCCTGGTTCGCCCCGATCGGGCGGCCGAACACGACCCGCTCCGAGGCATACCGCGACGCCTTCTCGACGAACCAGTGCCCGTCGCCGATGCACTCCGCGGCGATCAGGACGCGCTCGGCGTTCATGCCGTCGAGGATGTAGCGAAAGCCGTTCCCCTCCTCCCCCACCAGGCCGTCGGCGGGCACCTCCACCCCGTCGAGGAAGATCTCGGTCGTCGCGTGGTTCATCAGCGTCCGGATCGGCCGGATCGTCATCGTTCCCGCGTCGACCGCCTGCTTCATGTCGACGATGAAGGTCGACAGCCCCTCCGTGCGTTTCTCGACCTGGTCGATCGGCGTCGTCCGCGCCAGCAGCAGCATCAGATCCGAGTGCAGCGCGCGCGAGGTCCAGATCTTCTGGCCGCGCACGACGTAGCCGCCGTCGACCCGCTCGGCCGTCGTCTGGATCTGCGTCGTGTCCGATCCCACCGTCGGCTCCGTCACGCCGAACGCCTGGAGGCGGAGCTCACCGGAGGCGATGCGAGGCAGGTAGCGCTGCTTCTGCACCTCCGAGCCGTGCCGGAGGATCGTGCCCATGATGTACATCTGCGCGTGGCATGCGCCCGCGTTGCACCCGGACCCGTTGATCTCCTCGAGGATCACGCTCGCCGCCGTCAGCGACAGCCCCGCTCCGCCGTACTCCTCCGGGATCAGCGCCGCGAGCCAGCCGTTCTCGGTGAGAGCGGCGACGAACTCCTCCGGATAGCGGTCCGGCTCGAGCGCGCGCCAGTACTCGCCGGGAAAGCGCGAGCACAGCTCGCGCACCGCCGCGCGGATCTCCGCGAGCTCGCCGGGAACCTCGAAGTTCATGTTGCGTAGCGCTCGAGCAGGCGCCGGGCGATCACGAGCTGCTGGATCTCGTTCGAGCCCTCGCCGAGGATCAGGAGCGGCGCGTCGCGGTAAATCCGCTCCACGACGAACTCGGGCGAGTAGCCGTAGCCGCCGTGGACGCGCATCGCCTCGAGCGCGACCTCGGCCGCGGTCTCGGTCGCGAAGAGCTTCGCCATCCCCGCCTCGAGGTCGGCCCGCTCGCCGGCGGCCTTGCGTCGTGTTGCCTCCAGAGTCAACACCCTGGCGGCCTCGATCTTCGTCGCCATCTGCGCGAGCTTGAGCTGGATCGCCTGGTGCTGGGCGATCGGCTTCCCGAAGGCCTCGCGCTGCTGCGCGTAGCGGATCGCGGCCTCGAACGCGGCCTGGGCGATGCCGACGGCCCGGGCCGCAATGTTCACCCGGCCGAGCTCGACCCCGCCCATGAAGTACTTGAAGCCGTTGCCGACGCCCTCCTCGCCGCCGAGCACGCTCGCAGCGGGCGTCCGGAAACCGTCAAACGCCAGCTCGACGGTTTCGACGCCCTTGTAGCCGAGCTTCTTGAGCGGCGGCGAGATGACGAGGCCGGGCTGCTCCGCGCGGCCGGGCTCCTTGTCGAGGATGAACGCCGTCAGGCCCCGGTGCCGTGGCTCGGCGTCGGGATCGGTGACCGCGAGGAGCATCACGTTCGTTCCGCGCAGGGCGTTCGTTGCCCACATCTTCTGGCCCGTGATCACGTACTCGTCGCCGTCGCGGACAGCCCGGGTCCGGATCGCCTGTACGTCCGACCCGGCATGCGGCTCCGTCATCGAGTAGGCGAAGTGGCGCTCTCCGCGCGCCATCGCAGGCAGGTAGCGCTCGCGCTGCTCCTCGGCGCCGTGCTCGCGGATCATCCAGGCCGAGATGAAGTGGGTGTTGAGCACGCCGGAGAGCGACATCCAGCCGCGCGAGAGCTCGATCTGGATCCGCACATAGGTCTCGAGGTCGAGCCCCAGGCCGTCGTACTCCTCCGCGATCGTCACCCCGAAGAGGCCCATCTCCTTCATCGCCGCCACGAGCTCGGTGGGGTACTCGTCCGCGTGCTCGAGGTCGGACGCCACGGGCATCACCTCGCGCTCGACCCAGTCGCGAACGGTGGCGACGATCTCGGTCGTCAGGTCGACGGCCGTCAAGCGGCCACCTGCTGCGCCAGCAGCCCGCCGACGTCGTCGACCTCCTCGAGCGCGAGGATCGTCGCCTCGATCGCCTCGAAGCCCGGGCCTGCAAGGGCCGCGTTCTCGCGGAACTTCGCGCGCACCTGGTCGGCGGACATCGGGTTCTCGGGTGCGCCCAGCTGATGGGGGAACTCCGCCTCGAGCGTCCGCCCGTCGCGGAGGCGGATCCGGACCCCACCAGGAAAGGCGGCCGGATAGCTCTCGTACTCCTTCGTCTCGTAGCGCACCTTCCGGACGAGCTCGAGCACCCGGGAGTCGGCGAGGGCCTCGGCCGTGTAGCTAGCGAGGCCAACGCGGCCGTGGACGAGCATCGCCGCGGTCGAGTACTGGAGGCTGAACTTCGCCTCGTACTCGGTCCGTGGATGGAGCTTCGACTCGACCGGCTCGAGCACGAGCGACACGCCGGCCTCCGGGATGGTCACGACGATCTCCTCGATCTGGTCGACGTCGACCTCGCCGAGCGAGCCCGTCGCCCCGAGTGAGCCGTGGATGAAGTGACACGCTGGATACGGCTTGTACGCGATCCGCGGGGTCTCCCAGCGCTCGCCCAGGTCGCGAAGCTGCGGCTCCAGGTCGATCCGGGTGTCCACGAAGGCGTGGAAGACGCCGAAGCGACCCTCGAGCACGCCGGGCGGGCCCTCACCGCCGTGCGCGGCCAGGCGGGCGGCCAGCAAGGCGCCGTGTGCGGCCCAGGCAGCGTGGATCGGCTTCGTCGCCGTCGCATCGTCGAGATAGGCGAAGAGGCCCGAGGCCATGCTCCCGGCGATCCCGAGTGCGCTCGTCGCCTGCTCCTCGGAGAGGCCTCCGAGCCGCGCGGCCGCGGCGGTGGCCCCGAAGATCCCGCAGATCGCCGTCGGGTGAAAGCCGCGCTTGTGGAACGCACCCGGGGCGGCCATCCCGATCCGGGTCACGATCTCGTTGCCGGCGATGATCGCCGTCAAGAGCTCGCGGCCACCGGCTCCCCTGGCCTCCGCGGTCGCCAGCGCCGCCGGGACGACGACCGTCGACACGTGCGAGACCGAGTCGGAATGCGTGTCGTCGAAGTCGAGCCCGTGGCAGAGCATCGCGTTCGCGAACGCCGCGTTGGGAGCCGGCAGGCCTCCGTCGAGCCCGATCACCGCCGCCTCGGGCTCACCGCCGAGCTCCGCCATCGTCGTGCGTCCCTCGGCGGCGATGCCGAGCCCGTGGGCCGCCACGCCGCAGCCGAGCACGTCCAGCACGTGAAGCTTCGCCGCCTCCGCCACCTCGGCGGGGACGGCGTCGAGGTCGAGCTCGAGCGCGAACCGTGCGAAGCGCTGTGCTGCGGTGGCCATCAGACCGTCCACTCCGCGTCGGTCGACGGAAACCGCGCGTCGACGGCCGCTGCATCCGCCTTCTGGAGCATGAACGTCCGGCGGTACTCGATCACGACCTCTCCTCTCTGGTTGATGCCGCGGCAGCGCATGGTCACGATCCCGACCTCCGGATTCGACTTCGACTCTCGCTTCTCGAGGATCTCACTCTCCGCCCAGAGCGTGTCGCCGACGAAAACCGGGTTCGGCAGCTTGATGTCGGTCCACTGCAGGTTCGCGAGGGCGTTCTCGCTCGTGTCCGCAACCGTCATGCCGGTGATCAGCGCAAGCGTGAACGCGGAGTTGACGAGGATCTGCCCGAAACGGGTCTTCGCCGCGTAGTCGGCGTCGAAGTGGATCGAGTTCGTGTTCAGCGTCAGACAGGTGAAGAGGAGGTTGTCGTACTCGCTGACCGTGCGCCCGAAGCGGCTCTTGAACACGTCGCCGACGTCGAGATCCTCGTAGAAGCGGCCTCGCCACACCTTCGGCGCCGCCTGGGTTTCAGCCGTCACGCCCCTCCTCCTTTCGACTCCGCCAGAACCTGTCGCGCCCGTTCAACCACGGGCAGGTCGACCATCGTCCCTTCCAGCGCGACCGCACCGCGGCCCTCGCGCTCGCCGCGTTCGAACGCCTCGAGCACGCGGCGAGCCCACTCGACCTCGTCCGGCTCCGGCCGGAACACCCGGTTGACGACCGCCACCTGGTCGGGGTGGACGCAGCCCTTGCCGCCGAACCCGAGCGACCGCGCAAACCGTGCCGAGGCCTCGAGCCCGCCCAGATCCCGGATGTCGAGGTGGACGATGTCGATCGGTCGGCGGATCCCCGCTGCCGCCGAGTCGGCGACGACCTTCGAGCGTGCATAGAGGATTTCCTGGCCGTCCGGGCGCGGCTCGAGCCGGAGCTCCACCCCGAGGTCCGCCGCCCCGAGCATCAGGAGGACGACGCGAGGCGCGGTCGCGATCTCGTACGCGAGCCGTAGCCCCTGCGCCGTCTCGACGATGGCGATCACCGGCGGCCCGGCGGCCCCGAGCGCCGCCACCGACTCGGGCGTCGCCTTGGGTAAAACGATGGCCTCGAGCTCGAGCTCGGCCGCCAGCGCGAGGTCGTCCGCGAACCACGGCGTGTCGGCGCCGTTGACGCGGATGATGGGCGGCCGTAGCCGCGCAACGAGCTCGCGGGCCTCGTCCTTGCGGTCGGGCGCCACGGCATCCTCGAGGTCGGCGATCACGGCGTCCGCCTCGGCGGCGAGCGCTTTCGTCAGCTTGCGCTCGTCAGAGCCCGGCGCGAAGAGCAGCGAGCGGATGTCCGAGAGAGCGGCCGTGCGGCCTTTATGTCAGACATTCGCGGCATCGTCAATTCCTCCGCCTTGACAAGCCCTCTGAAAGTCAGACATAAACGCCCTGCCTGCGTCATCGTCGGAGGGAGGTCGCGAGTGAAGGCGGTCGTGTTCCACGAGTTCGGTGGCTTGGACGTGCTGAAGCTCGAGGAGGTGGACGATCTCGAGGCCGGGCACGGCGAGGTCGCGCTCGACATCGAAGCCTGCGCGCTGAACCACCTGGACGTCGACATCCGCGAGGGGATCTCGCGCTTCCCGGTCGAGCCGCCGTTCATTCTCGGCGTCGAGGTCGTCGGGCGGATCGAAGCTCTCGGCGGAGGGGTCGAGGGCTGGGAGATCGGCGACCGGGTGATGCCGTACCTGATGAACCCCTGCGGCACTTGCCGCTACTGCCGTACGGGACGCGAGTCGCTCTGCCTGGCCCCCGGCTTCATCAGCTTCTCGACCTCCGGCGGCTACGCCGAGAAGCTCGTGTGCCCGGCTGCCCACCTGATCCGGGTCCCGGACGAGCTGACGAACGAAGCAGCGGCGGCGGTACAGATCGCCTTCGGCACCGCCTGGCACATGCTCTTCACCCGCGGCCGCCTGCAGGCCGGCGAGTCGGTGCTGATCAACGCGGTCGGCAGCGGCATCGGCTCGGCCGCGGTGCAGCTGGCCACGCTGGCCGGCGCGTTCGTGATCGGCAACGCGTCTACGGACGACAAGCTCGCCCGCGCGAGCGAGTTCGGGCTGGACGTCGGCATCAACCACCAGACGCAGGACGTGGTCGAAGAGGTGATGCGCGCGACGGACGGGCAGGGCGTCGAGCTGGTCTTCGAACACGTCGGCGGCGAGCTCTTCCAGAAAGGCCTCGACTCGCTGGCGAAGGACGGTCGCCTGGTCATCTGCGGCGGCCATTCGGGCGAGGTCGTCCCCTTCGACATCATCCCGTTCTTCCGCGCCCAGAAGCAGATCATCGGCTCCTTCGTCTACAACCGAGTCGAGGTCGAGAAGGTGCTCGAGCTGGCGGCCCGCGGGCTGGTCACGCCGCTCGTCTACAAGACCTTCCCGCTCGAGCAGGCGCGTGACGCGATGGAGGCGATGGAGCGCCGCGAGCACTTCGGCAAGATCGTCTTGAACTGCGGAAGCGGGCGATGAAACGCCTGGGGGTCGACGTCGGCGGGACGTTCACGGACCTGATCTACGTCGACGACGAGGGCGGCAAGATCCTCGTCCACAAGCTCCCGACCACGCCCGACGACCCGTCGCAGGGGACGATCCGCGGCATCCGCGAGCTGGCGGAGCAGGCCGGCGTCGCCCCCGGGGAGCTCGATCAGGTCTTCCACGGCACGACGATCGCGACCAACATCGTGATCGAGCACAACGGTGCCCGTGTCGGCATGATCACGACCGAGGGCTACCGCGACATCCTCCACATCGCGCGCCACAAGAAGCCCCTGAACTTCTCGAACTACCAGGACCTGCCGTGGCAGGCGTATCCGATCGTCCGCCGCCGCTACCGCCTGACCGTGCCGGAGCGAATCGTCAAGGACGGCTCCGTGCTCGTCCCCCTGGACGAGGGCAGGGCTCGGAAGCAGGTTCGGAAGCTGAAGGAGGCGGGCGTCGAGTCCGTCGCGGTGTGCTTCCTCTTCTCCTTCCTGAACCCCGAGCACGAGCGGCGTGTGGCCGAGATCGTGCGCGAGGAGTTTCCCGAGGCGTTCCTCTCCGTCTCGTCGGAGGTGCTGCCCCAGTACCGCGAGTACGAGCGCTTCTCCACGGTGTGCCTGAACGCGTACGTCGGGCCGACGGTGTCTCGCTACGTCGGGCGCCTGCAACAGGAACTCGAGGCGCTGGACGTTCGAACGAAGCTACACCTGATGACCTCGGCCTCGGGCGTCGCGACGCCCGAGGCGGCGGTCGACCGGCCGGTCAACCTGCTCATGTCGGGTCCCGTCGCCGGCGTCGTTGGCGGCATCTGGGCCGGGAAGCAGGCCGGCCACGACAACGTGATCACCCTCGACGTCGGGGGCACGTCCGCGGACATCGGCCTGGCGCAGGAAGGCCGGCTGCGGATGAAGCACCTGCTCGACACGAAGGTCGGCCCGTACCAGGCGATGATCCCGATGGTCGACGTCGACACGATCGGCGCCGGCGGCGGCTCGATCGCGTACGTCGATTCGGGCGGGATCTTCCGGGTCGGCCCGCGCTCGGCCGGAGCAGACCCCGGCCCGGCCGCCTACGGCCGCGGCGGCAGCGAGCCGACTGCGACCGACGCGATGGTCAACCTCGGCTGGCTCCTGCCCGAGGCGTTCCTCGGCGGCGACATGCAGCTGCGCGCAGACCTGGCGCGGACCGCCTTCGAGCAGGGCCCGGCGCAGGCATTGGACATGTCCGTCGAGGAGGCCTCGATGGGCGCCGTCCAGATCCTGACCCACTCGATGGTGCAGTCGATCGAGGAGAACTCGGTGCGAAAGGGCTACGACCCGCGCGACTTCGCGCTCGTGGCCGAAGGCGGCGCGGGCCCGCTCTTCGCCGCCCAGATTGCGCTCGAGGTCGGAACTCCGTGGGTCGTCGTGCCGAACTACCCCGGCGTCACCGCGGCTCTCGGCCTGCTCGCGACGGACATGGTCTACGAGTACGTGACGACCGTGTACCAGCGGCTCTCGAAGCTCGACCCGCAGGCGCTACAGGCGTCATTCGAGGAGCTCGAGGAGCGGGCGCGGACGCAGCTCGAGGAGGACGGCGTGCCGGCCGATCGCCTGCTGATCCAGCGTGTCGCCGACTGCCGATACCTGGGCCAGGGTTACGAGCTGCGCGTCGACGTCGCCGCGGATGCGATCGACGACGCGTGGGTCGAGAAGGTCAGGAGCGACTTCCACGACATCCACGAGCGCGAGTACTCCCGGCGCTTCGAGGAGTCGGACATCGAGATCCCGAACGTCCGCGTGCGCGGGATCGGTCTGATGCCGAAGCTGCAGGTGCCCGAGGTCGATCACGGCGAGTCGCCGGACGAGGCACTGCGGCACGAGGCTGACGCCTGGTTCAGGGTGGGCGGCGAGCTGAAGCCGGTGCCGACGCGCTACTTCGACCGGACGGCCTTGAAGGCCGGCAACCGGCTCGAAGGGCCGGCGATCGTCAACCAGTACGACTCGACGACGGTCATCCCGCCGGGGCTCTCCGGCGAGGTCGACCGCTTCGGGAACATCGTCATCGCCACCGTTCTCGCTACGCGAGAACGGTTAGTCGAGGAAGGGGCGGCGCAGGCATGAGCATCATGGAGTACGAGGTCGGCCGGCAGCCGGGCCCACCCACCCGCAAGCGGGTCGAGGTCGACCCGATCACGCTGCGCGTGCTCGGCGGCGCCTTCCACGCGATCGCGAAGGAGATGGCCGGCGTTCTGTTCCGGATGAGCTACTCCTCGATCATCCGCGAGTCGGAGGACCTGGGCGCCGGGATCTTCGACGCCGAGGGTCGCGAGCTCTGCGAGTCCGACTCGACGCCGATGCACATCGGCTCGCTGCCCTGGTACATCCGCGGCTTCCTGTGGCGGCTCGAGGACGAGATCGAAGAGGGCGACGTGATCGTCCACAACCACCCCTACCTCGGTGCCTCGCACTCCCCCGACGTCGCCGTCGCCGTGCCGATCTTCCACGACGGCGAGCTGCTCGGCTTCGCGGCGGTGACGGCTCACGTGCTCGACGTCGGCGGCTCGTTCCCGGGGATCAACGCGGATGCGTTCGACGTCTACGCCGAGGCGAAGATGTACACGGCACTGCGCTGGTACCGGCGCGGGGAGCTGAACGAGGACCTCGACCGGATGATCTTCGACAACGTCCGGACCGAGACGATGAACCGCGGCGACATGAACGCGATGCTGGCCGCGTGCCAGCTCGGGCGCGAGCGCTTTCTCCGCCTGGTCGAGCGCTACGGCGCGGAGGTCGTGATGAGCGCGGCGTACGACTGGATGGACTACTCGGAGCAGATGCTTCGCCGCGAGATCGAGAAGATCCCCGACGGCACGTACGGCCCGGTCGTCGGCTGGCTCGACGACGACGCACGCACCCGCGACGTGCAGCTGCGCGTGGAGACGCGGGTCGTCGTCGAAGGCGACGAGATCACGATCGACCTGACCGGCTCGAATCCCGAGGTGCCGACCGGGTTCAACGTGCCCTTCGAGGGCTCGCTGCTCGTCAGCTGCTACTACGCCGTGCGCACGATCCTGCTCGACGAGACGACCTTCCCGGAACACGTGCCACAGAACGACGGCGTCTTCCGTCCCGTCAAGGTGATCGCCCCGAAGGGGACGATCTTCAACCCGACCTTCCCGCGCGCGTGCTTCTCGCGGTTCTGCCAGACGCAGCGGGTCGTGGACAACGTCAACCTCGCGCTCGCCGACGCGCTGCCGACCAAGGTGACGGGAGGGAACTCGGCCGGGATCCACTTCTGCGCCTACGCGGGCTTCGACGAGGGCCTCGGCGAGTACTGGCTCTACCTCGAGGTGAACGAGGGCTCGTACGGGGGCCGCTACGGCAAGGACGCGATGGACTCCGTCGACAACCTGATGGCGAACACGCGCAACAACCCGATCGAGGAGCTCGACATGCGCTTCCCGATGCGCTGTGACCAGTACGAGCTGCGCCCGGAGCCGGCGGCGCCCGGCAAGTGGCGGGGAGGGATCGGGATCATCCGGCGGAACCGGTTCCTCGTCGACGGCACGTACTCGTGCGAGGGCGACCGGCAGACCGATCCGCCGAAGGGCGTCTTCGGCGGCTGGGACGGGCTCGTCGCCGCCTGCCGGAAGAACCCGGGAACACCGCGCGAGGAGGCGTTGCCCGCGAAGGTGACGGGAATCCCGTTCGGAGCCGGCGAGTTCATCGAGTTCCGGGAGCCGAACGCCGCCGGCTACGGCGACCCGCTCGAGCGGGAGCCGAGCGCCGTTCGCGAGGACGTCCTCGACGACTTCACGACGGTCGAGCTGGCCCGCGACGGGTACGGGGTCGTGCTGACGGCCGAGCTCGAGGTCGACGAAGAGGCCACGAGGGAACTGCGGACGCGGATGCGCGAGAGCCGCGACGGCAGCTCGCTGACCGAGTGGCATGCGGGCCGGCTACCGGAGGCGAGCGCGCCGTCCTCGGTGGCCGGGAACTCCGAGTTCGGGCTCGAGTGACGCCATAGCGAAGGCCTACGAGCAGATCGCGCTGCAGCTCCGCGGACAGATCCTCGAGGGCGAGCTGACGCGCGGGACGCGGCTCCCGAACGAGACGGTGCTCGCGGAGGAGCACGGCGTCTCACGCGCGACCGTCCGCGAGGCCCTTCGCCTGCTCGCCGCCCAGAACTTGATCCGCACGGCCAAGGGTGCGGGCGGAGGCTCGTACGTGACCCAGCCGAGCGTCGACCACCTCTCCGAGTCGCTCCGCTCCGGGATCAACCTGCTCGCCGAGGCGCACGACGTGACGCTCGAGGAGCTCCTCGAAGCGCGCGAGCTGCTCGAGGTGCCGGCCGCGCGACTCGCGGCGGAGCGCCGCCGGGAGGAGGACGTCGACCGGCTGCGGGCGACGATCCCCGCCGGGATCGGAGGCCCGCAGGAGGAGTTCACGTACAACGAAGAGTTCCACTCGATCGTGCTGGAGGCGTCGCAAAATCCATTGCTCGTGATCGCGGCGCAGCCGATCTTCCTCGTCCTCCAGACGAACCTCGCCCGATCGACGCTCGCACAGCCTTTCTACCGTGCCGTGCACGACCACCACCGCGTGATCGCGGCCGCCATCGAGGCCGGCGAGCCGCGCGCGGCCGAGCGCGAGATGCGCGACCACCTCCAGTTCCTGCGTCCGTTCTACGAGCAGGCGTGGCGCTGAAGCTCGAGGTCGCGCCGGAGCTCGTCGAGCGGTACTGCTGTGCCGGCACGCCGGCCGAGTGCGCCGCCAGGGTCGTCGAGTACGCCGACGCCGGGGCCGAGCACGTGATCTTCAACCCCGGCTGCGAGACCGAGGAGTACCTCGTGCAGGTCGAACGGCTCTCCGAGGTGGCGCCGTGACGCTGCCCCTGGCCGACGTCCGCGTACTGGCCGTCGAGCAGTTCGGCGCCGGCCCGTGGGCAACGCTCCAGCTGGCCGACCTCGGCGCGGAGGTGATCAAGATCGAGGATCCCGCCTCGGGCGGCGACGTCGCGCGCTACGTGCCGCCGTTCCAGGAAGGCGAGGACTCCCTCTTCTTCGAGACCTTCAACCGCAACAAGAAGAGCGTGTCCCTGGATCTGCGCGACCCGCGCGGGCGCGAGCTCTTCGAGGCGCTCGTCGGGGTGTCCGACGTCGTCTTTTCGAACCTCCGCGGCGACCAGCCGGAGAAGCTTCGCCTGCGCTACGACGACCTGAAGCATCTGAACCCGCGGATCGTCTCCTGCTCTCTCTCGGGCTTCGGCACGACCGGCCCGCGTGTTGCCGAGGGTGGCTACGACTACATGATGCAGGGGCTCGCCGGGTGGATGAGCTTGACCGGCGACCCCGATGGGCCGCCGACGAAGAGCGGGCTCTCGCTCGTCGACCTGTCCGGCGGGTACGCGGCGGCGATCGCGGTGCTGGCGGGCCTCTGGCGCGCACGGCGCGACGGCGAGGGCTGCGACTGCGACATCTCCCTCTTCGAGGTCGCGCTGCACGAGCTGGTGTACGTCGGCACCTGGGCGGCCTCGCGCGGGTACACCCCGCCGCGGCGGCGTAACTCGGCGCACCCGTCGATCATCCCGTTCCAGAACTTCCGGACGGCGGACGGCTGGATCGTCGTCGCGTGCCCGAAGCAGAAATTCTGGGTGCTGCTCTGCGAGGCGATCGGACAGCCCGAGCTGGCCATCGACGAGCGCTTCGCCGGGTTCGCGGAGCGCGACCGGAACCGCGACGAGCTGACGGCGATCCTGGACGGGGCCTTCGCCGCCCGGTCGACGGCCGAGTGGCTCGAGACGCTGGCCGCGGCAGGCGTGCCCTCGTCGCCGGTGAACGAGGTCGAGGCGGCGCTCCGCGATCCGCAGGCCGAGGCCCGGGGCAGCGTCGTTGCCTACGACCACCCGTCGCTGGGGCAGGTGCGGCAGGTCGCGACGCCGCTCCGGCTCTCCGGCGACGAGCCGCCCCTCGGGCGCGGCCCTTTTCGCGGCGAGCACGACGAGGAGGTGACTCGGCTTGTCGAGTAGAGACCTCGTCGGCTACGGGCAGCATCCGCCGGACCCGCGGTGGCCCGGCGCGCGGCTCGCACTCAGCTTCGTCCTCAACTACGAGGAGGGCGGCGAGAACACTCCGCTCGAGGGCGATCCCGCGTCCGAGGCGTTCCTGCACGAGGTCGTCGGGGCGCCGCCAACGCTCGGCCGGCGGAACCTGAACACCGAGTCGATGTTCGAGTTCGGCAGCCGTGCCGGGTTCTGGCGGGTGCACCGGATCTTCACGAAGCACGGGCTGCCGCTGACCGTGTACGCCGTCGGGCAGGCACTCGAGCGTAACCCGGAAGCGGCGCGGGCGATGGTCGAGGCCGGCTGGGAGGTGGCGAGCCACGGCTGGCGCTGGATCGACTACCTGGGGATGCCGGAGGACGAGGAGCGCGGGCAGATCCGGCGGACGATCGAGGCGATCGAGCGCATGTGCGGACAGCGCCCGGTGGGCTGGTACACGGGCCGGGTCTCCGAGAACACGCGCCGCCTGGTCGTCGAGGAAGGGGGGTTCCTCTACGACTCGGACTCGTACGCGGACGAGCTGCCGTACTGGGTCGAGGTCGCCGGGAGGCAGCACCTCGTGATCCCGTACACGCTCGACGCGAACGACTTCAAGTTCCTGCTCGTGAACGGGTTCGTGACGGCCGACGAGTTCTACGCCTACCTCGTCGACACGTTCGAGCAGCTGCTCGAGGAGGGCGGCCGGATGATGAACGTCGGCCTGCACTGCCGGATCGTCGGCCGGCCCGGGCGCGCGCGAGCGCTCGACCGGTTCCTCGACCACGTCAGATCGCGGGAAGGCGTGTGGGTGACGACGCGGGCCGAGATCGCGCGCCACTGGCACAGGCAATTCCCTCCGTCCTAGACTGCTTGCGTGACGACCGACGAGTTCGTCCTCGACACCGCGACGGTTCGCACGTTCGTCGGAGACGTCCGGCGGGCGATCGAGGCCTCGCGGGGTCCCGAGGACGCGATCGACGCGATCAGACCGCGCTTCGCCGAGCTCCTGGCCGACCAGGAGTGGCTTCCTGACGAGTATGCGGCGCCGGTGCCGGAGAGCGGCATGGGCGGAGGGATCGGCCAGTGGCTCCTCTACCGGGCGGGCGACGGATCGCTGTCGCTCTTCGCTCTCGTCGTCCCGTCCGGCTCCGAGACGCCGGTGCACGACCACCTGGCGTGGGGCCTGGTCGGCCTGTATCGCGGCGAGCAGGACGAGGAGATCTATGCGCGACGGAACGGCGCGCTCGAGCTGGTGGAGCAGCGCGCGCTCGCGGCCGGCGACTTCTACGCGCTGATCCCGCCGCAGGACGACATCCACCGCGTGCGCACCACCTCCCCGGAGACGTCGGTTTCGATCCACCTGCTCACGAACGACACCGGCTGCGTGTGGCGGCACGCGTACGACGCCGATTCGGGCGAGGCCAGGCCCTTCCGTTCCGGGTATGTCAATGTCTCCTGCAAGGAGGACGAGTGATGAAGGTCGCCGTCGCACAGACCGAGCCGAAACTCTTCGAGAAGGAACGGAACCTCGAGCAGTGCCTGGGGCTGCTGGAAGAGGCGGTCGCCGCGGGAGCGCAGCTGCTCGTTCTGCCGGAGTGCGCGATTCCGGGGTACATGTTCGAAAGCCTCGACGAGGCGATGCCATATGCGGAGGAGATCCCGGGGCCGTCCACGGAGGCGCTCGCGGATGCGTGCCGGCGCCTCGGCGTCTGGGTGATCTGCGGCCTCCTCCAGCGTGACGGCGACAGGCTTCGGAATGCCGCTGCCTTCGTCGGCCCCGAGGGCCTGGTCGGGACGTACTGGAAGACCCACCTTCCGTTCCTCGGCGTCGACCGGTTCGTGACGCCGGGTGATGAGCTGTCCGTGTGGGACACGCCGCTCGGGCGGATCGGAGTCGAGATCTGCTACGACCTCCGCTTCCCGGAGGTGACCAGGACACTCGCGCTCGAGGGCGTCGAGCTGATCGCGCACCCGACGAACTTCCCGATGGCCGCAAAGCTCCAGACCGAGCTGATCACGGTCGCCCGCGCCGCCGAAACCGGATCTACCTCCTGACCGCGAACCGGGTCGGCAAGGAGCGCTGGGGTGAGTTCTGCGGCTGGAGTCAGATCGTCGATCCGTACGGCACGCGTCTCGCGGAGGCGGGCGAGACCGAAGAAGCACTGCTCATCGCGGACGTCGACCTGGCGAAGGCGCGTGACAAGGACTACGTCGTCCCCGGCGAGTACGAGCTCTACCTGTTCGGCCACCGCCGGCCGGAGCTCTACGGCGCCCTCGTCGAGGAGACTGCGCGGGCCGAGGCCACCGTCGTCCGCTAGCGCATGGCCGGCGACTACCCGCACCTGTTCAGCCCGCTTCGCATCGGGAGCCTCACGGTGCGCAACCGGATCATGCAGACGGCGCACGTCAAGCTCTTCGCCTACAACGGCGTCGATTCCGAGCGCAACGTCGCCTACCAGGCAGCTCGCGCAAAGGGCGGAGCCGGCCTCCTGATCACGGGCAACCGCGTCGTCCATCCGACCTCGACGACCGGCTTTCCGCGCGTCGCCTGGGCGTTCCTACCCGAGGCGCTCGAGGCCGACCGCCGCCTCACCGCCGCCGTCCACGAACACGGCGCGGCGATCTTCGCGCAGCTGAACCATTTCGGTCTCAACGCCACGAGCGACTCCGCGGACGACCTTCGCGTCCTCTGGGGCCCCTCGGCCGTCAAGTCGCCCGCCTACGGCGAAACACCGAAGGCGATGGAGCACGAGGACATCCGGGAGGTGGTGGAGTGGTGGGGGCGGTCGGCGGAGCTGTCGCGCGAGGGCGGTTTCGACGGCACCGAGGTGCACATCTCACACAGCTACCTGCTGCATCAGTTCCTCTCGCCCCTCTACAACAAGCGCGAGGACGAGTACGGCGGCTCGTTCGAGAACCGGCTCCGCTTCGCGCGCGAGGTGATCGAGGAGGTGCGCCGCCTGGTCGGCTCCGACTGGGTCGTCGGCGTGCGGATCAGCCTCACCGACTTCATCCCGGGCGCCCTGGACATCGACGACGCGATCAGGGTCGCTCAGGCGCTCCGCGACGACGGCCGGATCGACTACGTCAACGTCACCGCCGCCGGGTACCACAACATCCACCGGGCGATCGAGCCTGCTGACGTTCCCGACGGCTATCTCGTCGAACTGACGGCCCAGGTGAAGGCCGCGGTGCCGGAGCTGCCGGTCTTCACGGTGGGCGGAATCAAGGATCCGCAGCTCGCCGAGGAGATCCTCGCCGGAGGCAAGGCCGACATGGTCGCCATGACGAGGGCCCAGATCGCCGATCCCGAGTTCGCGAACAAGGTCCGCGACGGCCGGGAGGACGAGATCTACCACTGCATCCGCGGTAACCAGGGCTGCATCGGCCGCGTCTTCAAGGGCATGCCGATCTCGTGCACGGTCAATCCCGCGGCCGGGCGCGAGGCCCGCTTCGGCGGGGGCCCGGCGCCGGCGGACGAGCCGGCCGACTGGCTCGTTGTGGGAGGCGGGCCGGCGGGGATGAAGGCCGCCGAGACGCTCGCGCACCGAGGGCACCGAGTGACGCTGCTCGAGCAGGACGGGCAGCTCGGCGGCCAGGTGAACCTGATTCTGCGCACGCCCGGCCGCGACGAGTTCGGCTGGATCGTCCGGGACCTGGATGTCCAGATGCGGCGGGCGGGGGTCGAGATCCGGCTGGGAACAGAGGCAACGGTCGAGCTCGTTCGCGAGCTCGGGCCCGACGGTGTGGTCATTGCCACCGGTGCCCTTCCGTCCAAGACGGGATTCTCGAGCGTGAACGCGCTCGTCGACCGGCTGCCCGGCGCCGACGGGGAGAACGTGCTCACCGTCTGGGACGTGCTGCTCGAATCGCGGCCGGCCGGCAAGCGCGTCGTCGTCCTCGACGACGACGGCACGCGCTACGCGGCCGGCGCGACCGAGGTGCTCCTCGACCGCGGCTGCGCGGTCGAGCTCGTCAGCCGCTGGCCGACGCTCTTCCCCTCCGTCCTGACCACGCTCGACATGGCCCACCTGTACAGCCGCCTCCTGGGCAAGGGGCTCGCCTACCGGCTGAACAGCTGGGCCGCCTCGATCGACGGCGGCCGCCTGACCATCTTCAACCTCTATACGGGCGCCCAGGAGGTGCTCGACGGCGTCGATTCGGTCGTTCTCGCCACGGGCCCGCGGGCGAACGACGAGCTCTACTTCGCGCTCAAAGGCGCGGGCGAGAACGTTCACCGGATCGGCGACTGCCTCGCTCCGCGCAAGCTCGACCATGCGATCTACGAGGGCTATCTCGCGGGCTGCGAACTGTGGTCTGCCGAGGAGCGCTACATCTACGAAGGCGAGCTCGAACGCGGCGAGCTCGCCGGTGTCCTCACCGACGCCTAGCCGCTGGACGGCTCCAGCTCGAGCCGGGCGAGACGCAGGAACTCGATCTCGTGGGCCGTCTCCCCGCCGAGCGCGAGGTCGGCGATCACCTCCCCGACCACGCTGCAGAACTTGAACCCGTGGCCCGAGAAGCCGGCTGCGAGCACCACCTGCGGGTGCTGGGGGTGGAGATCGAGCACGAAATGCTCGTCGGGACTGTTCTCGAACAGGCACACCTTCAGCGCCATCGTCGGCCCCGCGCCGTCGGGGAAGTAGCGCTCCGCAAACTCCCGCAGCACCTGCTCGTCGGCCGCGTTCGGCTCACGCTCGACCGCGTCGGGATCGACGCGCTCCTCGAGGTGGTGGTACCGACCGAACTTGAAGCCCGGCACGGCGAACACGGGAAAGCCGTAGTAGCGGCCTTCCTCGACGACCAGGTTGAAGACGGGGAACCGCTCCGGCGCAAAGAGCTCCGGCCGCTGAGGCTGGAGCCACGCGAGCACCTGGCGCTCCGCGACCACGAAGTCTGCTCCCAGACCGGCCAGGTCGCCCATCCAGGCTCCGGCCGAGAGCACGAGCCGGTCGGCCTCGTAGGTCCCGCGATCGCTCGAGACCCGCACACCGCCCTCCGCGGTCGGCTCCCAGTCCAGGACGCGCTCCCGCGCGCGAACCTCGGCTCCGTGCGCTTGCGCGCGCTCGACCTGCGCGACGATGCAGCGCTCGGGCAACAGGAACCCGCCCTCGGGCTGGATCAGCGCCATGGTCTCCGGCGGCAAGCGATACCCCGGATACCGGCGTCCCAGCTCGCGCGAGTCGACGACCTCGTGCGGGAGACCGTGGTCGAGGCACGACCGTAGGGACCCGGCGAACACGAAGCTGTCCTCGGGGCCGGCGTCGATCGACCCGGTGACATGGAGGAGCCGCTCGGCGGCGTCCTCCTCCAGCTCACGCCACAGCTCGTACGCCCGATGAAGCAGCGGCACGTACGAGGAGTGCTCGTAGTAAGCGAGCCGGATGATGCGGGTGAACCCGTGCGACGAGCCCAGGTCGTTCGGGATGTCGAACCGCTCGAGCCCGAGCACCCGCGAGCCCCGGCGGGCGAGGTGGTCGACGGCCGCGCTGCCCATCCCGCCGACACCGGCGACGATGACGTCGAAACGCTCCGCCTTCATCCCTTGGGAGTCAGGCGGCCACGAGCGCCTGCTCGAAGAAGTCGCCGACGATGCGGGTCGCGTCCTGCGGGCACTCGACCAGGTCGGCGTGGCCGATGTCGGGAAACTCGACGAGGGTGATGTTCTCGTTGAGCTCCGCCATCTTGCGGGCGCCGAGACCGGACGGGGCCAGATCCGGCGGGCACAGGACGTCGTAGGTTCCGTTCGTCATCAGCAGCGGCCGCGCAATCCGAGGGACCTGCGCGGAGAGATCCATCTCCTCCATCGCCAGGCACGCCTGGCGAACCGTGTACGGGTCGTTCAGCGTGATCACCGACCGCACGAGGTCGAAGATCCCGGCGCCCTCCTCGCTCTCCATGAACCTCGCGCCGACCGCCTGCGTCGTCACGTGGTCCGAGAACTCGTCCCAGGGCATGCACTCGGCCATCCGCCGCCAGACACGGAAGAGCGTCCGGCGATACAGATCCGGCCTGGCGAAGGCGACGTCGGCGCAGCCGGCGATGACGCGCTCGGGATACCCGGCGACGAACGCGATCGCGACCATCCCGCCCATCGACGTGCCGTGGACGAGGACCCGGTCGAGCCCGACCGCGTCCAGCAAGGCCACGCCGTCGGCGGCCCAGCCCTCGATCGTGTACTGCTCCCGCGGCGAGCTCGATGCGCCGTAGCCGCGCGCGTCGGACGAGAGCAGCCGAAAGCCTCGCTCGCGGAAGCCGTCGTTGACGAGCCCGAAGTTGTGGCGGCCGAAGAGACCGCCCCCGAACTGGAGCACGACCGGCCCGCCCTCGGGCCCCGTCAGCTCGTAGTAGAGACGGACGCCTTCATCGATCTGCGCGTACGGCATCGACCCTCCTTGCCCGGCCGCCGAATGTCTGACTTAATCGCCGCGAGAAGCCAAACAGGAGGCGCGATGCGGATCAAGTACATCATCCCGTTCCCGTTCGACGAGGAAGGAATCGCGAACCGGGCCGAGCAGATCCCGAAGGAGCTTCTCGGGCCGGACACGGACGTCGAATGCGTGGCCGTTCGAGGGAGCGCGACCCTCGTCGACTGCTATTACGAGTCGCTCGTCTTCGACATGTACATCACCGAAGCCGGCCTGCGGGCGGAGGACGAGGGCTACGACGCGGTCGTGATGGACACCGTCTCCGACTCGGGCCTCTATGCGCTGCGCTCGCGCCTGAACATCCCCGTGATCGGCCCGGGCCTCGTCTCCTACGCGGTCGCGACCATGCTCGGCAAGCGCTTCTCGATCATCACGATGTGGGACAAATGGCGCCACCTCTACGAGAAGAACCTGGACACGTACCACCTCTGGGACAAGTGCGCGTCGATCCGCGCCGTGAACATCCCACCGGACGTCGAGGCGCTCTTCGCCGGCAAGGAGGAGGAAATGTTCGAGAAGCTCACCGCCGAGGCCCGCAAGGCGATCGAGGAGGACGGCGCCGGCGTGATCCTGCTCGGCTCGACCACGATGCACCAGGCCGGCGACTACATGGCGGCCAACCTGCCCGCGCCGGTGATCAACCCCGGGCCCGTGGCGATCAAGATCACCGAGGCGCTCGTCCAGCTGGGACTGACGCACTCGAAGGTCGACTTTCCGTCGCCGTCGACGATCATCGACGACCGCTTCTTCTCGCTTGCCGGCGCAAGTGACGCGGCGGGAGTGGGGTAGCTATTCCCAGCTACGCCCGACGCGGTCCCACGCAACGTCACTGGGGAGCCATTCGGTGTTGATCCGCGAGAGGAGACGCTCGACGGTGGTCGAGCCGCATTTCGGGCACGGCGGCGTGGGCTTGTCCGAGGTCGAGAGGAACTCCTCGAAGCGCTCCTCGCACTTCTCACAGCGGTACTCGTAGATCGGCATGTGCCCGGAGTCTAGATCGCTCGAGACGCTGAGGGAACAGGCCGCGTTGCAGGGGATCTTGCCGACCGAGGACGACCTCGAGGCGGCTCAGGCCTTTCTCGAGGTGATCCTGCCGCTCCTGCCCGAGCTGGAGCGGCGGATCCCACCCGAGATCGCGCCGTGAAGGAGCTCGCCCGGCGGATTCGCGACGGCGAGCTCACTCCCCGCGAGGCGGTCGAGCACTACCTCGCGCGAATCGAAGCCCACGCGCACCTGAACGCGTACATCACGGTCCGGGCCGACGAGGCTCTGGCCGAGGCGGACACGGCCGCGCAGGGACCTCTCCACGGCGTCCCGATCGCGGTCAAGGACGTGATCGACGTCGCCGGGACGCGGACGACCGCCGCTTCGAAGATCCTCGCCGACAACGTCCCGACCAGAGATGCAACGGCCGTTAGGCGGTTACGTGAGGCTGGGGCGGTCATCCTCGGCAAGCTCAACACGCACGAGTTCGCCTACGGAGCGACGAACACGAGCGTGCACTTCGGCCCGGCGAGGAACCCGTACGACCCGGAACGGATTTCCGGGGGCTCGTCCGGCGGCAGCGGAGTCGCGGCCGCCGCAGAGCTCGCGGCGGGAACGATCGGCACCGACACGGCGGGGTCGGTCCGCATCCCCGCGTGCTTCTGCGGCGTGGTCGGCCACCGCCCAAGCGCCGGCCTCGTCCCGACGGACGGCGTCGTGCCGACCTCGTGGAGTTTCGACACCGTCGGCCCGATCGCCCGCACCGCCGCGGACTGCGCCCTGCTGCTGGAGGTGATCGCCGACCGTCCGATTTCGACCGAGCCTCCGGGCGAGCTCCGCATCGGCCTGGTCGCGCCGCTTCAGGAACGCGCCGACCCGCGGATCGCCGCGCTCGTCCAGGAAGCGGCGGGCTTCCTCGGCCCGACGGAGCCGGTCGAGCCACCGCTGCTGGACGTGGCCGGGTTGATCCAGCAGCTGATCATGCTCCCGGAGGCGACGGCCGCACACCTGCCCTGGCTCAGGACGCGGCTCGCCGACTACGGCACCGACGTTCGAGCTCGCCTGCTCGCAGGCCTGCTCCTACCCGCGACCGCGTACCCGACGGGCCTCAGAGCGCGGCGCTGGTACGCGCGCGAGCTCGGGCCTGTCCTCGAGCGCTACGACCTGCTCGCCGCCCCGGCGATGCCGACGGTCGCGCCGCGGATCGACGCCGACGCGCTCCCGTACCGCCGCGGGCTGATCCCGTTCAACACGCCTTGGAGCCTCGCCGGACTGCCGACGGTCAGCGTCCCGTGCGGGTTCGTCGACGGCCTCCCTGCCGGCCTCGCTCTCGTCGGGCGCCCCGGTGAGGACGCCACCGTGCTCGCGGCCGCGCAGGCAATTGACGCGGCGCGCGGGGAAGTTGTATACAAACCCCAACCCGGACCGAAAGGGGCGTGAACGAGAATGTCCGTGCTCATCAAAGGGGGACGGATCGTCACCGCCGCCGACGACTACGTCGGCGACATCTACATCGACAACGGGACGGTCTCCCTCATCGGCTCGTCGCTCGACGTGACCGCCGACAAGGTGATCGACGCGAGCGGCAAGTACGTCATCCCGGGCGCGATCGACCCGCATACGCACATCGAGATGTTCTTCGGCGGAACGACGACCTGCGACGACTTCACCTCCGGCACAGTCTCCGCCGCCTTTGGCGGAACGACGTCGCTCGTCGACTTCTGCATGCAGGCGCCGGGCACGACGTTCGCGGAGGCGCTCGAGAACTACCACGAGAAGATCGAGCGCTGCAAGCCGGTGATCGACGTCGGCTTCCACATCGGCATCACCGATCTCCGCGAGGGCGGCACGCTCGAGGACCTCGCGAAGCTGCCCGACGAGGGCATCACCTCGTACAAGCTCTTCATGGCCTACAAGGGCGCGGTCATGGTCGACGACGAGACACTCTTCAAGGCGATGCAGGTCGCGGCCGACAGCGGCGCGCTCGTCATGGTGCACGCCGAGAACGGCGACGCGATCGACCTGATCGTCAGGAAGGCGGTCGAGGAGGGCAAGACGGAGCCGGTCTGGCACGCGCGCACGCGTCCGATGGAGACGGAGGCCGAAGCGACGAACCGGGCGATCCAGCTCGCGCAGATCGCCGGCTCGAGGCTCTACGTCGTCCACGTCTCCTGCCAGCCCTCGGTCGAGCCGATCGCGCTCGCCCGCGAGAAGGGCTGGGACATGTGGGGCGAGACCTGCACCCAGTATCTGTTCATCGACGAGACGGCGCTCGACCAGCCGGGCTTCGAGGGCGGCAAGTACATCTACACCCCGCCGCCCAGGCCGAAGGAGCACCAGGAGCACCTCTGGAAGGCGCTCGAGCGCGACGTCCTCTCGGTCGTCTCGACCGACCACTGCCCGTTCAAGTGGCCCGAGCAGAAGGGGATCAACGGGGAGGAGTTCCAGAAGGTGCCGAACGGCGGCCCGGGGATCGAGAACCGGCTCCACATGCTCCACCACTTCGGCGTGCGCCCGGGGCGGATCTCGCTGAACCGCTTCGTCGAGCTGACCTCGACCAACGTTGCCAAGCTGTTCGGCCTCTACCCGCGCAAGGGCACGATCGCGCCGGGCTCCGACGCCGACATCGTCGTCTGGGATCCCGAGAAGAGGCTGACGATCTCGGCGCAGACGCACCACTCGAACGTCAACTACAACCTCTTCGAGGGCACCGAGGTCCAGGGCGCCCCGGAGGTCGTGCTCGTGCGCGGCCAGGTCATCGTCGAGAACGACGAGCTGGTCGCCGAGCCGGGTGCCGGGCAGTTCATCAAGCGCGCCAAGGTGGGCGAGGAGCTGACGGCCTCGGAGGCGATTCACGCATGAGCGACGAGGCCGCACGCGAGGTCTACCAGCGAGCCGGGCTCGGCCAGAACGTCAACCTCGGCACGCGCCCGGGCGTCCTCGTCGTCGACTTCAGCTGCGGGTTCACCGACCCCGAGTGCACGCTCGGCGCGGACATGACCGCGGAGGTCGAGGCGACGAGGTCGCTGCTCGACGCCGCCCGCTCGAAGGGGGTGCCCGTCATCTTCACGACGATCGGGTTCGAGCCCTCGCTCAAGGACGGCGGCCTGTGGCTGCAGAAGGTGCCGGCGCTCGGCGACCTGCAACTCGGCGGGCACTGGGTCGAGATCGATCCGCGGCTCGAGCCCGAGGCGGGCGAGACCGTGGTCGTGAAGAAGGGCGCATCCGCCTTTTTCGGCACGAACCTGGTCGCGATCCTGAACGGCGAGGGGATCGACACCGTCATCCTCTGCGGCGCGACAACGAGCGGCTGCGTCCGGGCGACGGCGATCGACCTGCTCCAGAACGGCTGGCCGGCGATCGTGCCGCGCGAGTGCGTCGGCGACCGCGCCCAGGCACCCCACGACGCGAACCTCTTCGACATCAACGCGAAGTACGCGGACGTCGTCTCGCTCGAGGATGCCCTCGCCTACGTCGAGAGCGTGCCGGGGAAGGTCGGCGCAAGCGCTTGAGCCACAGGGTCGCCCTCCTCCCCGGCGACGGGGTCGGCCCAGAGGTGACCGCGGAGGCCCGGCGCGCCGTCGAGGCGCTGGGCCTCCCGATCGAATGGACGGAGCTTCCCTGGGGCTCCGCGTACTGGCACGAGCACGGGCGGATGATGCCGGAGGACTGGCGGGAGGTGGTCGGTGGGTTCGACGCGATCCTTCTGGGCGCGATCGGTGACCCGTCGGTCCCCGATCACATCTCGCTCTGGGGGCTCCTGCTCGAGCTGCGGCAGTCCCTCGACCTGTGGGCAAACCTCCGGCCGGCGCGACTCCTGGAGGGTGTGCCGTGCCCCCTGGCCGGTCGCGGCCCGGCCGACATCGACATGCTCTTCGTGCGCGAGAACAGCGAAGGCGAGTACGCAGGGGTCGGCGGCCGCTCGCATCGCGGTCACCCGCACGAGGTCGCGCTCGAGACGAGCGTCTTCACGCGCGAGGGCGTCGAACGGATCCTGCGGCACGCGTTCACGCTGGCCGAGCAGCGCCGGGGCATCCTCACGAGCGCAACGAAGTCGAACGCCTCTCGCTTCGGCTACGTGCTCTGGGACGAAGTGGCCGAGGAGGTCGCGGGTGAGCATCCGGAGGTGCGCTACGAGCGTGTCCTGGTGGACGCCCTGGCCGCCCGTATCGTCCGCAATCCGGAGAGCCTCGACGTCGTCGTCGCCTCGAACCTCTTCGGCGACATCCTCACCGACCTGGCCGCGGCCATCCAGGGCGGCATGGGCATGGCCGCCTCGGCCAACACCGCTCCGGGCTCGGACGTGCCGGGCATGTTCGAGCCGGTGCACGGCTCGGCGCCCGACATCGCAGGCCAGGGCATCGCCAACCCGTGCGGGGCGATCTGGAGCGCCGTGCTGATGCTGGAGCACCTCGGCGAGCCGGACGCGGCCGCGAGGTTGATGGGCGTGCTCGAGGACGTGTGCCGGGAGGGTCCGAAGACGAGGGACATCGGCGGCACGGCGACGACCCGCGAGGTTGGAGATGCGGTCTCGCAGCGGGTCCTAGAGCGGGGTTAGGTTTCCGGGGGGCCCTCGCCCCCGCGCTCACCGCACAATTCCAATGAGCGCGCTCCCGGCCACGACCAACAGCCCAGCCGCAACCAGCCTCGGGCCGATCAGCTCCGTGCGCCGGAAAACGAGCGCGGAGAGGACGATCGCCCACAGCGACTGCGTCGCGTTCAGCGGCGCCACGACGCTGACCCGACCGCGGTCGAACGCCTCCAGGAGCGCACAGTAGGCGAGGCCGAGGGCCACGCCGGCCGGGGCGAATGCCGTCGCGGCCCGCCGCAGCTTCGGCACGAGCCCGTGCCGCCGGAAGACGAGCAGGTAGAACGCGACCGCCAGGGCCGCCGCCAGGAGTGACGTCGCGGCCGCTAGGAGCGGCGGCGGATGCTGCTCGCGGGCGGCCCAGCGGACCAGGTTGTCGCGTGAGGCGAAGAGCACCGCACACGCCAGCGCGAGCACGGCGCCGAACGCGCGGAAGTGCTCCGGGCGGCGGCGCTCCCGCGTGAGCACGGCGCCGCCCGCGACGACGAGCACGGTGCCGGCGAGGAGCTCCGGCTTCCACGGCTCGTCGAGCAGGGTCAGCGCGATCAGGACCGACATCAGCGGTGCCGTGCCGACCAGGATCGAGGCCCGGGCGGGGCCTGCGTCCCGAATCGCCTTGACGAACAGGATCTGCGAGGCGCCGGGGACGAGGAACCCGGCGACGAGGAACGGCCAGAGCTCCAGCGGTTCGACCCGGCCCCGTTCGACGACCGCCGCGACCCCGGCCACCGCGAGGGCGACGGTCGCGCAGGCGAGCGCCCCAGCTTCGGGATCCGCGCCCCAACGGAGGCCGGCCTGGATCGCAATCGAGAGCACGCCGAAGAGCGCGCCGCCGAGCAGGCCGAACAGGACAGCGGCCACGAATTAGTGTCTTCTCGTGGAACCCAGGACGCTCACACGGCAGATCATCGACGACCACCTCACAGGTGAGAGCGAGGAGGAGATCGAGCTCCGCGTCGACCAGATCCTGCTCGAGGACGCGACGGGGACGATGGCCTGCCTTCAGTTCGAGCAGCTCGGCCTCGACCGCGTCCAGGTGCCGACGGTCTCCTATGTCGACCACAACGTGCTCCAGTTCGACGAGCGCAACCCGGACGACCACCAGTACCTGCGGAGCTTCGCCGCCCGCTACGGCCAGATCTACTCGCGACCCGGCAACGGGATCTCGCACTATCTCCACCTCGAGCGCTTCGGGCGGCCGGGGTGGTTCCTGCTCGGAGCAGACAGCCACACGACGATGGCGGGCGCGCTCGGCATGCTCGCGATCGGCGCCGGTGCGACCGAGGTCGCCGTCGCGATGGCCGGCCGCCCCTATCCGGTCGCACGACCGCTCGTCTGCGGAGTCGAGCTCCAGGGGGAGCTTCGCCCGTGGGTGCAGTCGAAGGACGTCGTCCTCGAGCTCCTGCGCCGGCGGGGCGTGCGCGGCGGGCTTGGCCGCATCTTCGAGTTTCTCGGCGAGGGCGTCGCGTCCCTCTCGGCCACCGACCGCGGGACGATCTGCAACATGGTGATGGAGACCGGCGCGACGACGGGCATCTTCCCGAGCGACGAGCGGACGCGCCGGTGGCTGGCCGAGCAGGGGCGCGAGAACGAGTGGGTGGCCCTCGCCGCCGAGTCCAGCGCCGCCTACGACGAGGTCGAGACGATCGACCTCTCGGCGCTCGAGCCGCTGATCGCCTGCCCTTCGTCGCCCGGGAACGTCGTGCCCGTGCGCGAAGCCGCCGGCGTCGAGACGACACAGGTCTGTGTGGGCAGCTCGGTCAACTCGTCGTACGAGGATCTGGCCGTGGTCGCAGCCGTGGTGCGCGGCCGAACGCTTCCGGATCAGCTCGATCTGAGCGTCACGCCCGGCTCGCGGCAGATCCTCGATCTGATCGTGCGGAGCGGCGTCTACGGCGACCTGCTCGGCGCCGGCGCGCGGATCCTGGAACCCGCCTGCGGGCCGTGCATCGGCGTCAGCCTTGCGCCCCCGGCCGGAGCGGTCTCGGTGCGCTCGTTCAACCGGAACTTCCCGGGACGCAGCGGGACGGCCGACGACCGCGTCTATCTCTGCTCGCCCGCAACCGCCGCGGCGACCGCCGTCCATGGCGCGATCACCGATCCGCGAGAGCTGGGAGATCAACCGGCACTTCCGCCGCCGCCCCCCTCCGACCCGTCCGTCGACGACCGGCAGCTCGTGCTCCCGCCGGCGCCCGAGGAGTCGCTGCGCGTGGAGCTGGTCAAGGGATGCAACATCGTCCCGCCGCCGCCGGTACCGCCGTTCGCCGACGAGATCTCGGGACGCGTCTTGATCGTCGTCCTCGACGACGTCTCTACCGGCGACATGGCACCGGACGGGGCGCTGGGCCTGGCGATCTGGTCGAACATCCCGGCCTGCGCCCAGCACATGTTCCGGCGGTTCGATCCGGAGTTCCCGGCGCGCGCCCAGGACTGGGGAGGCGGGATCGTCGTCGCGGGCCACAACTACGGCCAGGGCTCGAGCCGCGAGCAGGCCGCGTTCGCAGCGCTCTACCTCGGCGTTCGAGCCGTGGTCGCGAAGAGCTTCGCGCGAATCCACCGGACGAACCTGATCGCGCAGGGCATCGCACCGCTCGTCTTCGCGGACGAGGCCGGCTACGACAAGGCCGAGCTGGGCGACGGCTGGCGGATTCCGGGTCTTGGCGAGGTCGTCCGGCGCGCGGGCAGCGAGCTCGCGGCGGAAACCCCACGCGGAGCGATCCACCTCGAGGCTCGCTTCACGCCGCGGGAACGGGCGATCCTGCTGGCGGGCGGTCTCATCGCCCACGCCCGCGCGGACGCTTGAGGCTCGCCCTCGCGGCGGGCTGCGGACTCGGCCTCTCCGCGGGCTGGAACACGGCGAACGTGGGTGCCGTGGCGGAGCCGCTGGCCCGGGCCTACGGAGTCGGCCTGCCCGTCGTCGGCCTTTTCACGACCGCCTTCTTCGTGACGCACCTGCTGCTCCAGATCCCGGGCGGCCGAGCGAGCGATCGTTTCGGCGCCAGGCGGAGCGGCCTCGTGGCCCTCGCCGTCATCGCGGCGGCGAATACGCTCGCACTCGCCGCGCCGGAACCGGCGCTGGCGTTCGCCACACGCGCTCTCACGGGTGTGGGCACTGGCCTCGCCTTCGTCGCCGGCATCGCCTACATCCGACGCAGCGGCGGCTCGCCGTTCGCGCAGGGGCTGTTCGGTGGAATCGGGCTGGCAGGGGCAGGAGTGGCCCTCGCGATCGTGCCGCAAGTGGAGGACGTCTTCGACTGGCGGGCGCCCTTCCTCGGCTCGGTCGCCGTCTCGGGGCTGGGCCTCGCGCTCCTCGCGCTCGCGCCTGCGGATCGCGCCCCGGGGGTAGTGCCCGCGCACGAAGCCGAGCTGCCGACGGCGCTTCTCCGCGACCGCCGGCTGTACCGGCTGGCGGCCCTCTACGCGGCCTCCCTCGGGCTGAGCCTCACCGCCGGCAACTGGGTCGTGACCCTGCTCGACCGCAACGGCGGAGTATCCGGGGGGACGGCGGGGGTGGTCGGCGGGCTCACGTTCCTGCTCGGCGTGATCTCGGGGCCGCTCGGCGGCTGGCTGGTGCGCGAGCACCCCCGTCGGGTGCGGAGCTCGGTCGCATTGAGCCTCGCCGCCGGCGCGGCAGGAACCGCGGCGCTCACGGTCGCAGAACCGCTTCCGCTTGCCGTCGTCGGCGCGATTCTCGTCGGCTTCGCCGGGGGGATTCCCTTCGCGCCGGCTTTCACCGGCGCCGCGTCGGCGCGCCCCGATCAGCCCGCTGCGGCGGTCGGCTTCGTCAACGGCGCGGCCAGCGTCGTGGTGATCGCCGGCACGCCCCTGCTCGGGCTCACGTTTTCGCTGCCGGGCGACGGCCGGATCGGCTTGGCGGTCGTCGCCGCCCTCTGGGCCGCGGCGCTCCTTGTGCTGCCGACCGAGCGGGAGCTCGGCCTCGCGCCTACCGAAGCGCACTGATCGCGTTCAGGATGATCTCCGCCGCCAGCGCGGCGTCGGCGGGCTGGGCGTCCTCGTCGGGGTGGTGGCTGATCCCGTCCCGGCAGGGGACGAAGACCATCGCGCTCGGCACCCGGACGGCGACGCACATCGTGTCGTGGGCGGCGCCCGAGTGCATCTGCATGCAGGGCTCTCCGCTCGCGTCGGCCGCCGCCGAGAGGGCCTCGACGATGCGGGTGTCGAGCGGCGTTGCCGGCAGTGTCTGCCGTCGGATGACCTGCGCCCGCAGCCCCCGCCGCTCCGCCGCCTGCTGCGCGAATGCCGCGATCTCGCGCGCGACACCCTGGAAGGCCTCGTCCTCCGGCCCCCGGATATCGAGGGAGAACCGGACGCCGGCTGCGATCGCGTTGATGATCCCAGGGTCGACCTCGATCTCGCCGACGGTGCCGACGGTGCCCTTGCCCGCGGCCACGGCCAGGCGCTCGAGCTCGACGATCGTCTCGGCCAGCGGCAGCGTCGGGTCGAGGCGGATGTCCATCGGCGTCGCCCCGGCGTGGTCGCCGCGGCCCTGGATGTGGACGTCCGCGTGCACGTAACCGGCGATCGCCCGCACGATGCCGATCCTGTTGCCGGTGTCCTGGAGCACGCGCGCCTGCTCGATGTGCATCTCGATCCAGCCGCTCAGGTCGTCGAGCACGTGGCTGGACTCGCGCCAGCGCTCGGGCTGGTAGCCCGCGTCGAGCGCGTGCTCCCAGAAGGGTCTGCCGTCGTCGATCGAGCGCACCTGCTCGCGCAGCTCCTCCTCGGACACCCGCTGCAACATGATTCGGCTGCCGAGCAGCATCCGCCCGAAGCCCGAGCCCTCCTCCTCGAGGAACGAGATCAGCTGCAACGGCAGCTGCAGGCCCAGCTCCTCGTTCAGGCGGCAGACCTCGAGGGCGGTAACGACACCCATGGTTCCGTCGTACTTGCCGCCGTTCCGGTTCGAGTCGCAGTGCGAGCCGATCCCGAACACCTGCTCGCCGCGCGGCCGGTTTCGTGCGACGAGCGTCCCGACCGGGTCTTCGAAGACCTCGAAGCCGAGGGCCGACAGTTCGCGCGTGAAGTAGTCGAGGGTCTTCCGGTAGGCCGCTGTGTAGGCGTAGCGGCGGATCGCCTCGCTCGAGAGCGTGTAGTCAGGCCCGGCGAGGTTCTCGATGTCGCGCTCGATGCGCTCCGCGCTGCGGTTACGCTCGATCGTCGCCATGGTCGAAAACACTAGTTCCGACGAGGAATGGCCGCCACCGCGGGCGCGCCTGCAGGGCATCCTGCCGTTCCTCCCCGAGGCGCACGGAGTCGAGGTCTCCGCCGTCTTCGAGGCGTTACAGTCGGCCCATGGAGAGCTGGCACGCTACGCGTTCGGGATCGCCGGCGCTGCGCCGCGAGGGTCGAGCGTGAACGCCGCACCAGCTACCCCATCCGAATCCTGGCGAAATCGCAAGACGTTGATCCTCGGCCGCTCGGACATGATGGGCCTGCTGACGCCGGCCGAGTACAACGACTGCGTCGAGCACGCCTTCCGCATGCACGGCCTCGGTCGCGTCTACATGGAGCCGAAGGGCCACATCGTCCTCGACCGCTACCGGGGCGAGTGGGAGGTCATGCCGTCCTACATCGAGGAACCGGAGGCGGCGGCATGCAAATGGGTCTCGATCCGCGAGGACAACGGCAAATACGAGCTCCCGGCCGTGTTTTCGATCCTGATCTACACACACCCCGAGACGGGCTTCCCGCTCGCGATCTGCGACGGCTCGTTCCACACGCTGATGCGAACCGGCGCCTCCGCAGCGGTCTCGGCGAAGTGGCTTGCGCGGCCCGAGTCGAAGGTGCTGGCGATCCTCGGGACCGGTAGCGTTGGCCAGGGCACGCTCGCGACCTGCGACGCCGCGTTCGAGTGGGACGAGGTGCGGATCTGGAGCCGGACGCAGGAGTCGATCGACCGGTTCCTGGCCGCCGAGCGTCCCAAGTTTCCTCACCTCGCGCTTACGGGGACGACCGACGCGCGCACCGCGGTCGAGGGGGCCGACGTGATCGTCACCGCCACTCACGCGCGCGAGTGGTTCGTCGATGACGCCTGGGTCGAGCCGGGCGCGCACATCGCCGCGCTCGGCGCCGACCTGAAAGGGGAGCAGGAAATCGATCCGCGCACGCTCAAGCGCGGCCGGGTCTTCGTCGACGACATCCGCCAGTGTCGCGAGGACGGCGAGATCAACGTCCCGCTCTCGGAAGGGCTGATCACGGAGGACGACGTGGCCGGCGAGATCGGCAAGGTGATCGCAGGCGAGCTCGAAGGTCGGCAGTCGGACGAGCAAGTCACTGTTTTCGACTCGACCGGGATCGCGCTCCAGGACTCGGCGACGGTCCCGCTCGAGTACGAGCGCGCCGTCGCAGCCGGCGTGGGTGTCGAGAAGAAGATGATCTCTACATAGGCCCCGGCACGCCAGCGAACCCGCTTACTCAGGGCGCTTAGCTCCTCTTGGATCGGGTCAGGTGCGTATAGATGGGTACAACTTTGTACCCCG